>CAWUND010000043.1:0-8221 GCA_963923815.1 uncultured bacterium | reverse complement strand
GGGGGGGGCAGCGGCGCGCCTGCCGCATCACATCAGCCTGCTGGCGCGCAACCACCAGGGCACCCCCCTCTCCGGCCGCCGCCTGGTGCAGCAACTCTGGCGCGAGGGGTTTGCGGCCAGCAGCGGCTCCGCCTGCAGCAGCGGCGCAGAGCGCCCCAGCCCGGTGCTCCTGGCCATGGGGTACGACGCCGCCGAGGCCCAGGCTGGCCTCCGCCTCAGCCTCGGGCCCTGGCATGGCCCCGACCTGCTGGACCAACTGCCCCCAGCCCTCGAGCAGGCCCTGCAGCGCTCCGGCCTTTAGGGTCACGCCAACCTCAGGCTCACGATGCTCCCCGCAGATCTGCGCACCGCTGAAGCGGAGTTGCTGACGGCCGTCTCGGCGGCGCTGGCCAAGGGGGGACGTGCCCGTTGGACCGCCGAGCTGCGCTTTGAGGGCCTGCGGATTCTGCCGGTGGCCCTGCGCCTGACGGCGGCGCTGCAGCCGCGCTTCAGCGACCTGCGGCTGCTGTGCCCCGATGCCGGTGCCACGGCCCTGGCCAAGCGGGATGCCCCGGATCTGGCGGCGTCCATCGCCAGCCTGGGGGATCTGCAACGGCTGCAACAGGCCGATGGCGGCAGCGATGGTGTGCTGCTGATCGCCGCCCCGACCCCCGCTGACTACGACGATGTGGAGCGCACCTGCGGCCAACACCGCGGTCCGGTGCTGCTGCTCAACGGGCGCCTCGAGGATGCCGCGGTGGGCATCGGCACCGTGGCCCGGGAGCGCCGCAAGGGGTTCCTGGGGGAGTGGCAATCGGCCTATGCCCTGATCCCCACGGCCGATGGCGCCCTGCGCCATGCCTACCCGGACGACTGGTGCTTCTACCGCCGGGATCCCGATGGCTACCGCAGCCTCCGCAGCTTCAGCAGCAAACCCGACACCGAGCAACTGCTGCTGGCCCTCGAGGAGGCCGCCAAGGGCTGAGGGGCGGCTTGTTTCGGCGGGGCAGGCTCCGTACACTCCGGGCTCTGCTGAGACGCCATGGCTGAAGCTTCCCGCCGCTGGTCACCGTTGGATCTGGGGGCTGCCGCAGCCGTGGTGTTGGCGGCCGCCGGGGTGATTTGGAGCCCGAAGCTCAGCGGTGCCGTGGCCCGTGCCACCGGCAAGCTGCAGCCGGTCACGGTGATGGTGGATGTGCGTGGGGTGCCCGTGGCCAACCCGGCGGAGGTGCTCAACGCCGCCCGCAGCCACGGCAGCGTCAGCATCGTGATTCGCAACCAACCCCACGGTTCGGTGGCGGTGAAGCAGGTGATCGCGCTGCAGCGCAAACTCTCCGCCGTGTTGGCCGATGGCCGGGTGGTGACGGCCCCCGATCCGAATCAAGACCAATTCGCCACCATCGACGCCCGTTTTGTGCTGCAGGGCGAAGGCCGCAAGGGGGCCGATGGCGTGGTGTTTGGCAACCAGAACCTCAAGATTGGCGCTCCGATCGAGCTGGAAGGCAGCAATTTTCGGGTGGTCGGCTCCGTGACCGGGCTGCGGCTCGGGGCCTCCTGAGGTGCGGCTTCGCCATGGGCTGATCGCCCTGCTGTGCCTCGGTGCTCCCTTAGGGCCTGGGGCCCTGGCCCAGATCCCCCAGATCGCCGCCAGCTCGCTGCCGGCCACGCCCCCACCCATTGGCCTGCCCCTGTTGCAGAGCCAGGTGAGTTGTGCGGCGCTGCAGCGGCGAATCCGTGCCGATGTGGGCGGTGAACAGGCGGTTTGGAGCGTCACCGTCACCGATGGCAGCGGTCGGCTGCTGGCGGACGTCAACGGCACCACCCCCAGGATGCCGGCCTCCAACCAAAAGCTGATCAGCACCGCGATTGCCCTCGATCGGCTCGGCCCGGATTACCGCCTGAGCACACGGCTGTGGCGGCAGAGCGATGGCAGCCTGCGCATCACCGGCGAGGGCGACCCCGACCTGGATCTCGCCCAACTGCGCCGCTTCGCCCGCTTGGCGCTCGGCTCCGGCAGTGGCCGCATTGTGCTGGTGGAGGAACCCCAGCAGCGTTGGTGGCCCCAGGGCTGGGAGTGGTCCGACCGCTACGAGGCCTACGGCGCCCCGATCACCCGCCTGGCACTCACCAGCAACGCCCTCGACATGGCGGTGCCCAACCCCCCCAGCCGCCTGCAGCGGTTGCTCTCCCAGGAACTCAAACGCCAGGGCGGCAGTGCGGCCATCACCCTGGTGTCCCCCAGTGACGCCGCCAGTGACGGGGCGGAGCTCCTGCATGAGGAGCGCTCCGTGGGCATGCATGGTCTGCTCAGCCTGGCCAACACCGACAGCCACAACTTCACGGCGGAAGTGCTGCTGCGCCAGGGAACCGGCAGCTGGGATCTCCCCGTGGCCCGGCAACGGGCGATGCAATGGCTCTCGGCCCAGGGCCTGCCGATGGCGGGTGTGAACGTGGTGGATGGCAGCGGCCTCGACCGCGGCAACCGGGTCACCAGTCGCCTGCTGGCGGCCCTGTTGCTGCGCATGGCCCAGCACCCCTATGGCCACCAGTACACCGCCTCCATGGCCATCGCCGGTCAGCGGGGCACCCTGCGCCACCTCTGGCAAGGCACAGGCCTGGAGGGCCACTTCCGCGGCAAAACGGGCACCATCAGCGGCGTGCGCTCCATCAGTGGGGTGCTCGACACCCCAGAGGGACCCCGCTACCTGAGCATGGTCTCCAATGGCGCCGGATCCCCCAACGGCACCATCGGCGCGATCTTGCGGGATGCCCAGCTGCCTGGGCTCTGCCCGCTATAGGGCTTAGCCCTGACCGGCCACCCGCCGCAGCCGTTCGGCGGCCCGGCGAGCCCGGCCAATGGAGACGGCCTGCTCCTGGGCACGGCCCGCCTGCGGCGCGGCGTGGGTTGAATCCACGGCCTGGAGACGCACCAGTTCGCGGCGGCCGGCCACCACCACCTGGCCCATCTCCCGCAGGCGACCCTCCAGTTCCCCCAGCACCTGCTCGGCGTAGCGGTTGGCACCCTCCTGCACCGTGGCGGCCTCCTGGCGGGTGCGGGCGATTAAGGCCTCACATTGCTGCTGGGTTTGCTGGCGGAACTGCAGGGCATCGGCCTGCACCCGCTCCGCCTCCGCCTGGCTGCCCTGCTGCAGGCGCATGGCCTCCTGGCGAATCTTCTCCAGCTCCATCAGGCTCTGCTGTCGGGCCTGCTCGTGCTGTTCGCTCAGCTGCCGCTTGAGCTCGATGGCCTCTTGGTCGAGCTGCTGGCGCCGTTGCAGGGCCTCCTGCTCCAGCTGTTGGCGGTGCTGGCTGAACTGCTGCTCCAGTTGGGCCAGGCGTGCCTGTTGCTCCTGGTCGGCCTTGGCCACCTGCTGGCGCGCCTGACCAATCATCTGTTCGCACTGCTGGCGGGCCTGGTCGCGCAGCTCGGCCACCTGCCGCTCGGCCTCCTGGCGCACCGCCTGGGCATTGATCAGCTGTTCCCGCTGCTGGCGGGCCTGCTGCAGGATCTCATCGGCCTGCTGCCGGGCGGTGGAGATGAACTCCTCCTTCTGGCGCACCAGGGCCTCCGCCTGGCTGAGCTGACCCGGCAGGGCCTCGCGCACCGCATCCATCAGTTCGATGGCGTCCTGCTCGTTCACCAGGCGGCCGCCGCTGAAGGGCACCCGGGTGCCATCCAGCACGATCTCCTCCAGCTGATCCAGCTGATCCAGCACGGAGCTGACCTGGGAGCTGAGCGGTGCCTCGGACATCACGGCGCTGTGGGGGATGCCTGATTAAAGAGCCTGGCCAGATCCTCTGCCACTCCTGTGGGCACCATGTGATCAACGGCACCCCCGAAGCGGGCCACCTCCTTCACCACGGAGCTGCTCAGGAAGCTGTGGGCCGTGGCCGTGGCGAGGAACAACGTCTCCAACCGTGGGGCCAGGCTCTTGTTGGTGTGGGCGATCTGCAGCTCGTATTCGAAGTCGCTGAGGGCCCGCAGGCCCCGCAGGATCACCCCGGCGCCGCAGTGCTGCGCGAAATCCACGGTGAGGCCGTCGAAGGCGGCCACCTCCACGCTGGGCAGATGGGCGGTGGCTTGGCGGATCTGCTGCAGCCGTTGCTCCACGCTGAAGCAGGGGTTCTTGCTGGGGTTGCGCAGCACCGCCACCACCACGCCATCGAACAGCAGGGAGCCCCGCTCGATCAGGTCGAGGTGCCCGAGGGTGAGCGGATCGAAGCTGCCGGGATAGAGGGCACGCATGGGCCGATCCTATGGAGAGGGTCCGCCCCTGGCGGACGGTTTCTAGAGTTCGGCCAGCGGATCCCCACCGATGACCAGCACCCCCAGCCTCAACGCCGAGGCCAAGAAGGTTCTCCTGCGCAAGATCCCCCATGGGGTGTTCATCTGCGGTGTGGCCGAAGGCGATGAGGTGAACGGGTTCACCGCCAGCTGGGTGACCCAGGGCTCGTTTGAGCCACCCCTGGTGGTGATGGCGGTGCGGGCCGACAGCACCAGCAACGGCATGATTCAACGCAGCGGCCGCTTCTCGCTGAACGTGCTGGCGGCAGACCAAAAGGATCTGGCGGCTGTGTTTTTCAAGCCCCAAAAAGGGGTGGGTGGTCGCTTCGATGCGGCCCCCTTCCAGCTCGGTGAGCTGGGGTTGCCGATCCTGCAGGACGCCCTGGGGGCTGTGGAGTGCGCCCTGGTGGGTCAGGTGGCCCACGGCGACCACACCGTGTTTGTGGGTGAAGTGAAGAGCGCCACCCTCCACCGCGATGGGCCCGCCCTCGAACTCAGCAGCACGGGCTGGCAGTACGGCGGTTGACGCCCCTTCTGCAGGATCCGGCGAGGCTGAAAAGCCGGCTCAAGGAGCTGCCGGCCGAGCCGGGTTGCTATTTGCTGCGCGATGGCGAGGACCGGATCCTCTACATCGGCAAGGCCAAGGTGCTGCGCAACCGCGTGCGCAGCTACTTCCAGAGCGGCAGCGGCCATGGCCACAGCCCCCGCATCGCCTTGATGGTGCGGCAGGTGTGCGAGATCGAATTCATCGTCACCGACAGCGAAGCCGAGGCCCTGGCCCTGGAGGCCAACCTGATCAAAAACCACCAGCCGCACTTCAACGTGCTGCTGAAGGACGACAAGAAATACCCCTACCTCTGCATCACCTGGAGCGAGGCCTACCCGCGGATCTTCATCACCCGCCGCCGCCGCTTCCGCTCACCCCTCGACCGCTTCTACGGCCCCTATGTGGATGTGGGCCTGCTGCGCCGCACCTTGGCGCTGGTGAAGCGGGTGTTCCCCCTGCGGCAACGCCCCCAGCCCCTCTACCGGGATCGCACCTGCCTCAATTTCGACATCGGCCGCTGCCCCGGGGTGTGTCAGCAGAAGATCAGCTCGGACGACTACCACCGCACCCTGCGCCAGGTGGCGATGGTGTTTCAAGGGCGCAATGAGGAGTTGCTGGAGCTGCTCGAGCAGCAGATGCAGCGCTACGCCGAACGGCTCGATTTCGAAAGCGCCGCCAGGGTGCGTGACCAGCTGCAGGGGATCGGCACGCTCACGGCGGATCAAAAGATGAGCATCGGCGACAGCTCGATCAGCCATGACGTGATCGCCCTGGCCGCCGACCAGCGCGTCGCCGCTGTGCAGGTGTTTCAGATGCGTGCCGGCAAGCTCGTGGGTCGGCTCGGCTTCACCGCCGAGGCCCTGCCGGATCCTGGGCGCATCCTGCAGACGGTGATCGAGGAGCACTACTCCCAGGTGGAGGGGGTGGAGATTCCACCGGAGCTGCTGTTGCAACATCCCCTGCCGCAACAGGAGCTGCTGCAGGACTGGCTCAGTGAACTCAGGGGCCGGCGGGTGCGGTTGTCGGTGCCGCAGCGGCAACAGAAGGCCGACTTGATCGACCTGGTGGAGCGCAATGCCCAGTACGAACTGCAGCGCGCCCAACGGGCCAGCGAGCAAAACCTCTTGGCCACGGAAGATCTGGCCCAGCTGCTGGAGTTGCCCAGCCCGCCCCGTCGCATTGAGGGCTACGACATCAGCCACATCCAGGGCAGCGATGCGGTGGCCTCCCAGGTGGTGTTCATCGATGGGCTGCCGGCCAAGCAGCACTACCGCAAATACAAAATCCGCAGCGCCTCGGTGCGGGCCGGCCATTCCGACGACTTCATGAGCATGGCGGAGGTGATCCGTCGGCGCTTCCGGCGTTGGTCGCAGGCCAAGGCGGAAGGGGCTGACCTGCGGGAGCTGCGGCGCTCCGCCGCCAGCACCCTGCACACCGGCGGCCTCAATGACTGGCCCGATGTGGTGATGATCGATGGCGGCAAAGGCCAGCTGTCCGCCGTGATGGAAGCCCTGCGGGAGCTCGACCTCGATCAGGATCTGGTGGTCTGCTCCCTGGCCAAGCAGCGGGAGGAGGTGTTCATGCCCGGAGCCTCAACCCCACTGGAGAGCGATGCGGACCAGTTGGGCGTGCAGTTGCTGCGACGCCTGCGGGATGAGGCCCACCGGTTTGCCGTGAGTTTCCACCGCCAGCAGCGGGGCGAACGCATGACCCGCTCCAGGCTGTCGGACATCCCGGGGCTGGGGCCCAAGCGCATCCGCGACCTGCTGGCCCATTTCCGGTCGGTGGATGCCATCCAACTGGCCAGCCTGGAGGCCCTGCAGGCGGCACCGGGCCTGGGGCCCGGCTTGGCACGCCAGGTGTGGAGCCATTTCCATCCCGCGGCCGACCCACCGCTGGCCGATGATGGGGACAAAGCCTTGGGCGATCCACCGCCGCTGCAGATCGCCGGTTGATGTTGCCCAGCACCGCCCCGTCGACGGCGATTGCCGCCTTCACCCGCCGCGCCCTGGCGCTGCTGCTGGCCCTGCTCATCGCTGTCGCCCTGCGCCCCACGGCCGTGTGGGCCGCCCCGGGGCTGTGCATCGGCCCCGTTTGTGGCGATGAGATCACCCGCAGCGCCAAGCATCACTGGCAATTGCGCCTGCGGCTCAATGACCAGCGGGGCCAATGGGAACGCATCACGGTCGATTGCCGCCATGGTCAGCTCAGCCCCGCCGAGGGGCCCGTGGAACGGGGCCATGCCCGGGCTGTGGCCCTCAAGGCCTGCCGTCTGGCGGGTGAACAGCCGGCATGAGCCTCGGCGTCTGGGTGCTGGGTGACCAACTGTCGCTAGGGCAGGCGGCCCTGGCGAGCACCACGCCCCAGGGGGCACGGGTGCTGATGGTGGAGAGCAGCTCGGTGCTGGACCAGCGCCCCTACCACCGCCAGAAGTTGGTGCTGGTGTGGAGTGCCATGCGCCATTTCGCCGAGGAGTTGCGGCAGGCGGGATGGACCGTGGACTACCGCATCGCAGACCGCTTCGGGGACAGTGTGCGCGACTGGATCCAGGAGCACGGCATCAGCGCCCTGCGGCTCATGGAGCCGGCGGAACGGGGCTTCCGGGGGGCCATCGACAGCCTGCAGCTGCCGGTGGAGCTGCAGTGGCTCGAGAGCAATGCCTTTCTGTGGAGCCGGGCCGACTTCGCCGCCTGGGCTGCCCCCTACCGGCAACTGCGCCTGGAGCTGTTTTACCGGGAGGGGCGCCGGCGCTTCGGTGTGTTGATGCAGGGGGAGGGGGCCTCGGCAGAACCCCTCGGCGGCCAGTGGAATTTCGACCACGACAACCGCCGCCCCCCGGGCAAGGGATTGCGGGGGCCCGAGCCGCTTTGGTTTGAGCCCGATGCCACCACCCGGGCGGTGATTGAGCGGGTTGAGACCCTGGATCAGTGGCGGCAGGGGCAGGGCCATCCAGCCCTGCCGGGGCAGCTGGATCGGTTCCGTTGGGGGGTGACGCGGCAGCAGGCCCTGCAGGTGCTGGATCGCTTCATCGACACCCGATTGGCGGGATTTGGCCCTTACCAAGACGCCATGGTGAGCGGCGAGCCAACCCTGTGGCACGCGCTGCTCTCCCCCTACCTCAACCTGGGCTTGCTCCATCCCCTGGAGGTGATCCGGCGGCTGGAACGGGAGGGCCTAGACCGTGCGGTGCCGCTGGCTGGCCTGGAGGGGGTGATCCGCCAAATCCTGGGTTGGCGCGAGTACACCCATGGCCTCTACCACTGGTTTGGTGCCGACTACGGCGCCAGCAATCAGCTTGAGGCCCACACCCCCTTGCCCGCCTGGCTCGACCACGGTTCCAGTGGCATGGCCTGCATGGACACGGTGCTGGCGGAGCTGGCCGAGAACGGCTACGCCCACCACATCCAACG
>CAWUND010000042.1:0-8332 GCA_963923815.1 uncultured bacterium | reverse complement strand
CCTCCACCTCCATGCCGGGGAAGAGCAGCTGCAGGTTGAAGGCCACCACCTGCTCGAGCGGCACGGCGGTGAACACCGGCTTGGGCTCGTGGTTGCTGAGCTCCACCGGCAGCTCCACAAAGCGCGGCAGGTTTTTCTGCGGCACCTTCACCCGGGCGAACTGTTGCTGGCCGCTCTCGGGGTCGCGGATCAGGGCGGCGATGTTGAGGCTGAGGTTGCTGATGAAGGGGAAGGGGTGGGCCGGGTCCACCGCCAGGGGGGTGAGCACCGGGAAGATGGCGTTCTGGAAGTAGGTGTTCACCCACTGCTGCTGTTCGCCGTTGAGGCGCGCGTAGTCGATCAGGTGCACGCCCACCTCCGCCAGCTGGTGCTTGAGGTAGAGGCGGTAGTGGGCCTGCTGCTGCTCCAGCAGGGGGTGCAGGGCTTCGCGAACCTTGGCCAGCTGTTGGGTGGGGGTGAGGCCGTCATCGCTGAGGGTTTGCACCCCGGCCTCCACCTGTGACTTCAGCGAAGCCACCCGCACCATGAAAAATTCGTCGAGGTTGTTGCTGAAGATGGCGCTGAATTTCGCCTGCTCCAGCAGCGGGGTGTGCTCACTGAGGGCTTGCGCCAGCACCCGCTGATTGAAGGCAACCCAGCTCAGCTCCCGGTTGATGTAGAGCTCAGGAGCAACAACCGGTTCCGCCATTCATCACCAACCCTGTGTTGGCAACGTAGCAATCAGATCGGGGCCGATTTGGTGTTCTGGCTGCCAGCCTGCAGACCACCGGCCACCAGCACCACCACGCCGCTGAGCACGGCAATGCCCAGCCAGAAGGGGCTGCGTTGGCCCAGCAGGTCGTAGGCCAGGCCCGCCAGGGGTGGGCCGATGAAGCTGCCCAGGCTCTGCAGCCCCTGCAGGCTGCCCAGGGCTGCCCCCTGGCCGTCGCCATCGAGGCGGCGCGACACCAACGCCCGCAGGCAGGGGGTGACCAGGCCGGTGCCCAGGGCCAGCACCGCCACGGCGCTGAACACCACCGTGGTGGCGTTGTCGCTGCGGGCCATGGGAATCAGCAGGCAGCCGGCGATCACGAAGCCCAGGCCCGCCAGGGTGAGGCGCCATTCGCCGAAGCGCTGCACCAGCGGGCCGATTAGGCCCCCCTGCACCACCGTGGCCACCACCCCCACCACCAGGAAGGCGGTGGTGGCCAGGCCCGGGCCCCAGTTGAAGGCCTGTTTGAAATAGAGCACCAGCACGGCGGTGAAGCCGTTGAAGGCCAGGAAAAACAGGAAGAAGGCGGCGCAGAGGCGGCGCACCTGGGGGTTGGTGAACACCCGCTGCAGGGCGCTGAGGGGGTTGAGGTCGCGCTTGCGGGGTAGGGCCCGGCGCGCTTCAGGCGGATGGGTTTCCGGCAGCAACGCCAGCACCAGCAACAGGTTGAGCAGGGCGAAGCCGGTGGCGGCCCACACCGGCAGGGTCACGTTGATGCTGGCCAGCAGGCCACCGAAGGCGGGCCCGAGGATGAACCCCAAGCCGAAGGCCACGCCGATCAAGCCGAAGGCCTTGGCGCGGTTGTCCGGGGTGGAGATGTCGGCGAGCACGGCGCCGGCGGTGGCGGCGGTGCCGCCGCTCACCCCATCGATCAGGCGGGCGGCAAACAGCAGCACCAGCGGGATGGTGCCCCCGGCGGCCCAGGGCAGGGCCTGCCAGTTGATGCTCACGGTGATGGCGAACAGCCCCAGCCCCAGCACCGAGCCCGCCACGCAGGCGGCGATCACCGGCCGGCGGCCGTAGCGGTCGCTGAGGGCGCCGATCAGGGGCGTGAACGCGAATTGGGCGATGGCATAGCTGCCCGCCAGCAACCCCAGGGTGCGGCCGTTGCTGGTGAAGCTGGCCAGCAGGTAGGGCAGCAGCGGGAACACGATGCTTTCCCCCAGCCGATCGTTCAGCAGGGTGACGAAGGCGCAGAGGGGGGTGGAGGGGCGGCCCCAGGCCATGGCATCGAGCCCGGTACTGGGTTCACGATCCCACGGGGCCAGGATGGGGGCACCGTGCCGCCGCCGGCCATGGCCCCTGAGCCTTCGCCCCTCACCCACCTCAACGCCCGGGGTGAGGTGCACATGGTGGAGGTGGGGGATCGCCCCGCCAGCCGCCGGGAAGCCTGCGCCGAGGGTTTCATCGCCCTGCGCCCCGAGGTTTTGGCCCTGGTGTTGGAGGGCCGCGCCCCCAAAGGCGATGTGCTGGCGGTGGCCCGGGTGGCGGCCATCCAGGCGGCCAAGCGCACCTGGGAGTTGATCCCCCTCTGCCATCCGATTGCCCTCAGTGGGGTGAGCGTGGAGCTCAGCCCCAGCGCCGATGGGTCGGGGTTGCGGCTCGAGGCCACCGCCCGCACCACCGGCAGCACCGGCGTGGAGATGGAGGCGCTCACCGCCGTGCAGGTGGGGTTGCTCACCCTCTACGACATGCTCAAGGCCGCCGATCCGGCGATCACCATCGGGCCCGTGCGCCTGTTGCACAAGAGCGGCGGCCGCCATGGCGATTGGCGGCGAGGCGGGGCCGAAGGCCAGCGTGCGGAAGCCGATGGCTGAGCCTTACGGCCGCGAGGGTTTGCCCCTGGAGCAGGCCCGCGCCGAGATCCTCGGTGCCCTCACGCCGTTGGGGGTCTCAGAAACGCTGCCGCTCCCCCAGGCCCTGGGCCGCACCCTGGCTGTCGCGGTGCAGGCCGCGGCTGCGGTGCCCGGGTTTCGCGCCTCGATCATGGATGGCTATGCCATCGCCGGCGATGGCCAACCCCAACCGGGGCAGCAGTGGCGCCTGGTGGGCACGGCGGCGGCCGGGGCACCCCATGGCGGCGCCCTGGCGGCGGGCGAAGCGGTGCGCATCCTCACCGGTGCCGTGGTGCCACAGGGCAGTGGGCGGGTGCTGCCCCAGGAGTTGGTGGCGGTGGAGGGCCAGCGGCTGGAGCTGGTGCGCAGCTGCGGGGCCAACGCCTGGATCCGCCAGCCCACCGAGGAGGCGGAGCCCGGCCAGGTGTTGGTGGCCGCCGGCCAGCGCTTGGGGGTGGCCGATTTGGCGCGCCTCGCCAGCTGTGGGGTGCAAACGCTGACGCTCACCCGGCGGCCGCGGCTGGGGCTGCTGATCAGCGGTGATGAACTGCTGCCGCCCGGGGAGGAGCGCGGGCTCGGGCAGATCTGGGAGAGCAACTCCACCCTGCTCTCGGCCCTGTTGGAGCAGTTGGGCTACGGGGTTGCCATCCAGCGGGTGGTTGTCGACCAGCCGGAGCCGTTGCGCCAGGCCCTGCGCGAGCTGGCGGCGGCGTGTGATGTGGTGGTGAGCACCGGTGGCGTGTCGGCCGGCGACAGCGATTGGATTCGGCCCCTGGTGGCGGAGCTGGGGGAGGTGCGGTTTTGGAAGTTGTTCCTCAAGCCGGGCCGCCCCTTCGCCTGGGGCCAGGTGGCGGGGGTGCCCTTTTTTGGCCTGCCGGGCAACCCGGTGGCGGCGGCGATCACGGCGTTGCAGTTGCTGTGGCCGGCGCTGCAGCGGTTGGAGGGGGCGGAGCTGCAGCTGTTGCCGCGGCTGCAGGTGCAGCTGCACACACCGTTGCGGCGTGGTGCCGGCCGGCCGGAGTTGGCCCGGGCCCGCCTGGTGGTGGCCGCCGATGGGGCGCTGCAGGCCCGGGTGGAGGGCTCGCAGGCCTCCTCGCGCATCGGCTCGCTGCAGGGGGCGGATTTGCTGCTGGAGATCCCCGCCGAGCGGGGGGATCTGGAGGCGGGCACGGCCCTGTGGGCACAGCTGCTGCGGCTGCCGATCTTCTAGGGGGCAGCGCCTAGAGCGGGGTGTTGCCGGTGATCCAGGTGCTGCGGCCATCGGCGTGCCACTCCCGTTTCCAAAAGGGGGCGTCGTGCTTGAGCGCTTCGAGCAACTCCTGGCCGCAGCGTTGGGCGGGGCCGCGGCGGTCGGCGCCGATGGCCACCAGCACGATGGCCTCCCCCGGCAGCACCCGGCCAATGCGGTGCTGCACCAGGCAGCGCAACACCCCGTGGCGGTGGCAGCACGCCTGGGCCAGGGCCTCCAATTGGCGCTCGGTCATGCCGGGGTAGTGCTCCAGCTCCAGGGCCGCCAGGGCCGACCCATCGGCGGCGGTGGGGCGCACGCGGCCGATGAACTGGCTTTCGGCGCTGCAGGCCGGCTGGCCCGCAGCCTGCCCCTGCGCGTGCCAATGCTGCAGCGCCTGCAGCGGCTCAAAGGGCTGCGGGTGAAGGCTGATCTGCAGCTGCAGGGGCGCTTGCATCAGCCGCCGCTGATCGGGGGCAGAAACGCCAGCTCATCGCCCGGCTGCAGGGGGGTGTCGAGGGCTGCGAACCGCTGGTTGATCGCCACGCGCACCAAGCCGGGATCGCCGGGCAGCTGCAGTTGGGCCCAGATCTGCGCCGGGTTGGCGGCGGCCTGCGGCGGCCTGCACTGCCGCTCCGACCAGCCGGCCTGCTCCCGCAGGCCCGCAAACAGGCGAACCCGAATGGCTGGGCTGTCTGCGCGACCGTCCATGGCAGCAACGCTAACCAGCGCCGGGGAGCTGCTTTGCGAGCATGCAGCTCAGATGCCCTGTTGCCGTGGCGCTGGCCATTGCGCTGCTGACGGTCTCCGACACCCGCACCCTGGCGGACGACCGCTCCGGTGACGCGTTGCAGCAGCGCCTGGAGGCGGCGGGTCACCGGCTGGTGGAGCGCAGCCTGGTGCCCGACAACCGCTACCGCATCCGCGCCGAGCTCAGCCGTTGGATCGCCGACCCCGCCGTGCAGGTGGTGATCAGCAGCGGTGGCACGGGGCTCACCGGCCGCGATGGCACCCCGGAGGCGGTGGCGCCCCTGCTGGACAAAACCATCGACGGCTTTGGCGAGCTGTTTCGGGTGCTCTCCTTTGACACCATCGGCACCAGCAGCCTGCAGAGCCGCTGTTTGGCGGGGGTGGCCAACGGCACGGTGATTTTTGTGTTGCCCGGGTCGCTCGATGCGGTGGAGACCGCTTGGGACCGCTTGATCGCGGCGCAGCTGGATGCTGCAACGCGCCCCTGCAACCTGGTGCAGCTGCTGCCGCGGCTCACGGAGCCCGCGGGGTGACGCCGGTTCGGCGCCTGCACCTGATGGCTCGGCGGGAGCGGCGCCGCGGCCGCCGCTATCAGCCCCGCTTTGCGCTGTCTCAGATTGCGGTGACCAGCATCGGGGCCCTGGCCGCCGTGGTGCTGTTGGCGCTGCTCAGCCTCTGGAGCCAACACCCCTTGATCGTGGCGCCGTTGGGGGCTTCCTGTGTGTTGCTGTTTGGCTACCCCGCCAGCCCCTTGGCTCAGCCCCGCAACCTGGTGCTGGGCAATGGTCTGGGGGCGTTGGTGGGGATGCTGCTGATGGCGGTGATGGGTCAGGGGCCCCTCACCCTGGCCCTGGCCGTGGCCATCACGATCCTGTTGGGCCAACAGCTGCGCTGCCTGCACCCGCCTGCGGGCGGATTGGCGTTTCTGGTGGTTTATCTGGGGGTGCCCTGGGGGTTTTTGGTGTTTCCGGTGCTGACCGGCTCGGTGTTGTTGGTGTTGATGGCCTGGGGTTTCAGCCGTTGGGTGCCGGGTGCGGCCACCTACCCACGCCATTGGTTGTGATGGCGCCCCTGCCGTGGGCCATGCCCCTCAGCCCCCCAGGTAGGCCATCTCCGCGTGGGGAGCAGCGTGGGTGCCAGGCAGGGCGGCGCGCTCCTCGCTGTAGCGGTCGGTGCGGGCTTGCCACAGCTGGCGCAGGGCGGCCTCCAGCTCTCCGGGCTCGGTCTCAGGTTGTAGCCAGGGCTTGAGATCCAGGCCCCGCTCGGGGCTGGCAAACAGGCAGGTGTAGGCGATCCCATCGGCGGTGACCCGCAGGCGGTTGCAATCCCCGCAGAAGGGCTGGCTCACCGACGCCACCACCGCCACCACGCCGCCGCCATCGCGGTAGCGCCAGCGGCTGGCGGTGCCACAGGCAACGCGGCCCAGGGGCTCGAGGGGCCAGTGGCGGCCGATGAGCTCCAGCATCTCCGCCGCTGGCACCACCGCCTCAGGGCTCCAGCCGTTGCGGTTGCCCACATCCATGTATTCGATCAGCCGCAGCTCGAGGCCCCGCCCACGGGCCAGGGCCGCCAGGGGCCGCAGCTGGTCGTCGTTGATGCCCCGTTGGATCACGGCATTGAGCTTCAACCCTCCGCTGGTCGGCTCGAAGCCGGCGGCTCGGGCGTGTTCGATGGCGGCCAGCACGGCCCCCAGGGCCCGCTCGCCGGCGGCGCCATCGGGCAGGCCCGCCATGCGGGCCACGCTGGGGCCATCGGCGCCATCGAGGCTGAGGGTGATGCGATCCAGGCCGGCCTCGCGCAGGGCTTGGGCCCGGGCCGCGGTGAGCAGGGTGCCGTTGCTGGTGAGGGCGATCTCCCGCAGGCCTTGCTGCCGCAGGGGCTGAAGCGCCTCCAACAGCGCTTCGAGCTCGGGATGGAGCAGCGGTTCACCACCGGTGAGCCGCAGGCTGGTGGCACCGAGCGCCACCGCCGCCGCCACCACCTGCAGCCGTTGGCTCAGGTTGAGCAGATCCGCGGGCTCCCGCCCATCCGGCAGGCAGTAGGGGCACGCCAGGTTGCAGCGGGCCGTCAGCGACAGCCGCAGCACGCCGAGGGGTCGCTGAAGCTGGTCGCGGGGGTGGGCGACGGCCGGCGTGGCAGCAGCCCCCAGTCTGCTGATGCGCCCCTTGGCCTGGGTTCAGAGTTCGCCGGGTCGGTTGATGTTGCGCAGCAGCTGGGCCTCCAACGGCACGTCGATGCAGGGCAGGCTCTCCAGCCAGGTTTGGAGGCGCCGTTCCCCCTGCTCGATGCGGCGGGCCAGGGGGGCCGCCAGCTCGGCATGGCTGGGGTAGATCCCCAGCAGGGGTTGGCGGCGTTGCCCGTCATGGGCCACATGCACCCGTTGAGGCTCCCCGGCGGCCGCGGCCACCAGCTGGCTGAGCCCGATGGGTTGCAGCTGCGGCATGTCGACCGGACAGAGCAGCAGCCGCTGCTGGGGATGGCGCTCCATCAGCCGAAGCAGGGCCAGCAACGGTCCTTCCCAGGGGGAGGGTTCGGCCACCGTGTCCAGCTCGGGCAGTTGCATCGCCTCGGCCAGGGCCAGGTGTTCAGGCCAGCGGCTCAGCAGGGTGATCGGCCGCTGTTGTGTCGCCAGCAGCCGCAGGGTTCGCTCCAGCCAGGTGCCCCCCTCGGGGTGGTGCAGCAACGCCTTGTCGCATCCCATGCGGCGGCTGGCGCCACCGCTGAGCAGGCAGCAACGCAGGGGGGCCTGGGGTTGTTGTTCAGGCACCGGCTGCCGGTAGCAACGGATGCCCGTGGGGCCGGTGTGGCTCCATAGGGTCCCGCCCACGTTGCCGCCCCGGTCGCAGGTTCATGACCCTCTCTCCCCTGGCCTCCACTCTGCTGGCGGCCAAGCGCCGTGTGGGTCTCAGCTTTGCGGAGTTGGGGTCTCGCCTGGGGGTCGATGAGGTGTGGGTGGCCAGCCTGATCCATGGGCAGGCGACGGCCAGCGCATCGGAGGCCGCCACGCTGTTGGAGGCCCTGGCCATCCCCGCGGATCAACGGCCCGCCCTGCTGGATCAACTCAGCACTTACCCCATCAAAGGTGCCCTGGCACCGGTGATTCCCACCGATCCTCTCCTCTACCGCTTCTTCGAGATCCTTCAGGTGTATGGCTTGCCGTTGAAGGATGTGATTCAGGAAAAATTCGGCGACGGCATCATGTCGGCCATTGATTTCACCCTGCGTGTCGACCGCCAGGAGGACCCCAAGGGCGAGCGGGTGGTGGTGACGATGAACGGCAAATTTCTGCCCTACCGCCGCTGGTGAGGGCGCCCCAGGCACGCTCGCTACGGTGAGCTGGGTTGATGGTTGAACTCCCTTGGCTGCCGCAGACACCGTGAGCGCCAAGGCCCAGTGCCCCTACTGCGGGGTGGGCTGCGGCCTGGAGTTGAAGCCTCCCGCCGATCCAGCGGATGCCCAGTGGTCGGTGCGGGGCGACCGCGCGCACCCCTCCTCCCTGGGCCAGGTGTGCGTGAAGGGCGCCACGGTGGGCGAAACCCTGCACCACAACCGGCTCACCACGCCCCTGTGGCGCGAGCACACCGACCAGCCGTTTGCGCCCATCAGCTGGGAGCGGGCCTTTGACCTGCTGGTGGCGCGCATCCGCGACACCCTGGCGGCGCGGGGCCCATCGGGCCTCGCCATCTACGGCTCCGGGCAGTTCCTCAGCGAGGACTACTACGTGGCCAACAAGCTGCTCAAGGGGGCCCTGGGCAGCAACAACTTCGA
>CAWUND010000041.1:0-8334 GCA_963923815.1 uncultured bacterium | reverse complement strand
AACCCCGATGCGGTGCTCACCACCCGCGTGGCGGTTGCCGCCATCGAAGCCGAGCAGATCAGCCCCACTCCCGCCGCAGCGCCCGCCGGCTCCGCCAACGCTCCATAGGGTCCGAATAGCAGGCCGGGGAGGTCATGGCCGGGAGTGTTGACATCCCATTTGGCGAGCAGCCCGACGCCCTGGAGCAGGAGCTGCAACGCCACGGACTGCGGCGCGACGGGCTGATCGAAATCCTCACCTGCGCCCAACGGCAGCACGGCTGGCTCAGCCCAACGGTGCTCACCACCATCGCCAACCGGTTGCAGGTGCCGCTGAGCCAGGTGTTGGGCACCGCCAGCTTCTACCACCTGTTTCGCTTCGAACCCCCACTCCCCCATCGCTGTCTGGTGTGCACCGGCACCGCTTGCCATGTGCTCGGTGCTCCATTGCTGCTCGCCGCCCTGCGGCAGGAGCCCCTGCCGCAACGGGGGATGGAACTGGGCGAAGTGCGCTGCATCGGCAGCTGCAGTGGAGCCCCCCTGGTGGTGATTGATGGGCAGGTGCTCAATCACCAGAGCCCCGCCAGTGCCGTGCAAGCGGTGCGCTCCGTAGGCGCGGTCCCATCCATGGCCACCACCCAGCCGTGACAGCCACGGCGGTGCGGATTTGTACGGCCTCGAGCTGCCGCAGCCGCGGCGGCGAGGCGGTCCGTGCCGGCCTCGCCCCGGTGGCAGGCGGCAGTGGGGGGCGCTTGCGCGTCACGGGTGTGGGCTGCCTGGGCCCCTGCAGTGATGGCCCCCTGATGGCCATCGGGCAACGCCTCTTCTGCCTCGAAGCCCCAGCTCCAGCCCCCCTCGCCCAGAGCCTGCAGCAGGCCCTCCACCACAACCGCCTCGAGGCTTGGCGCCCCCCGGGATGCCCCTTGATCCCCGCCGATGACGCCTTCCTGCGGTTGCAGCGGCGCCTGGTGCTGGAGCGTTGCGGCGTGATCGACCCCGAATCCATCGAGGCGGCGCTGGCCCATGGCAGCTACCGGCAGCTGCAGCGGGTGCTCAACGGCAACACCCCCGCTGCGGTGATCGATGCGGTACGCCGCAGCGGCCTGCGTGGTCGCGGTGGTGCTGGCTACCCCACCGGGCTGAAGTGGGCCACCGTCGCCGCCATGCCCGCCGGCGACAAGGTGGTGGTGTGCAACGCCGATGAAGGTGACCCAGGAGCCTTCATGGATCGCACGGTGATGGAAGGCGATCCCCATCGGCTGTTGGAGGGAATGGCCATCGCCGCCTATGCCATCGGCGCGAGCCGTGGCTTTCTGTATGTGCGGGCTGAATACCCCCTGGCGATCGAGCGCCTGCGCCGTGCCATCGCGGCCGCCCAGGAGCAGCGGTGGCTGGGCTCCGCCATCGCCGGCACCCGGTTTCGCTTCGACGTGGAAATCCGGGTGGGGGCCGGTGCCTATGTGTGCGGTGAAGAAACAGCCCTGATCCATTCGATCGAAGGCGGCCGAGGGGTGCCGCGCCCACGGCCGCCCTACCCCGCTGAGCAAGGGGTGTTTGGGCTACCCACGTTGATCAACAACGTGGAAACCTTCGCCAATGTGCCGGTGCTGTTGGCGTTAGGCCCGGAGGCCTACCACCCCGGCACCAAGGTGTTCTCCCTCACCGGCCATGTGCGCCGGGGCGGCGTGTTGGAGGTGCCCATGGGCACCAGCCTGCGCACGATCGTGGAGGAGATGGGCGGCGGGGCTCCGGCCGGGCGATCGATCAAGGCGGTGCAAACCGGCGGCCCTTCCGGCGGTTGTGTGCCCGCCGCCCATCTCGACACCCCCGTGGACTACGAAAGCCTGCGCGCCCTGGGCAGCACCATGGGCTCCGGCGGGATGGTGGTGCTGGATGACACCACCGACATGGTGGATCTGGCCGCGTTCTTCATGGCGTTTTGCCGAGAGGAATCCTGCGGCAAGTGCGTTCCCTGCCGGTGCGGCACCGTGCAACTGGAGCTGCTGTTGCGCAAGCTGCTCGCCCGCCGCGCCCAGCCCGGGGATCTGGAGCAGCTGGAGCAGCTGTGCCACACGGTGCAGCAGGCCAGCCTCTGCGGGCTTGGCCAATGCGCCCCCAACCCGGTGCTCAGCATCCTGCGCCATTTCCGTTCGGAGCTGGAGGCGTGCCTGCACTGAGCATGGGGGTCTGCACACTGCGCATCGACGGCCACGATCTGGCGGTCGCCCATGGCAGCACCGTGCTGGCGGCGGCCCGGAAAGCCGGCATCCCCATCCCCACCCTGTGCCAACACGAGGGCCTCTCAGCCGTGGGCGCTTGTCGCCTGTGTGTGGTGGAGGTCGAAGGCTCCGAGCATCCCTTCGCCGCCTGCGTCACCACCGTGGCCGAAGGAATGCAGGTGCACACCAACTCCCCGCGGCTGCGGGAGATCCGCCGCACGGTGGTGGAGATGTTGTTCACCGAAGGCAACCACATCTGCGCCGTATGCGTGGCCAACGGCGCCTGCGAATTGCAGGATCTGGCGGTGCAGGTGGGGATGGACCACAGCCGGCTGCCCTATCGCTTCCCCAGCCGCAGCGTGGATCTCTCCCATCCCCGCTTCGGGATGGATCACAACCGATGCGTGCTCTGCACCCGCTGCGTGCGGGTGTGCGCTGAGGTGGAAGGGGCCCACGTGTGGGATGTGGGCTGGCGCGGTGAGCACTGCCGAATCATTGCCGGGCTGGATCAGCCCTGGGGTGCGGTGAGCGCCTGCACCCACTGCGGCAAGTGCGTGAACGTGTGCCCCACCGGCGCGCTGTTTCAGCGCTGGGAGCCATGAGTGGGCGCCCCCGGCTGGCCACCGTTTGGCTCAGTGGCTGCTCCGGTTGCCACATGTCGTTCCTCGACCTTGATCTCTGGCTGCTGGAGCTCGCGCAGCTGGCCGACATCGTCTACAGCCCAGTGGCATCCGATGTGAAGCACTACCCCGAGGCGGTGGACATCGTGTTGGTGGAGGGCGCGGTGGCCACCACCGACAACCTGCAACTGCTGCGGCAGGTGCGGGCCAATAGCCGCACGTTGGTGAGTTTTGGCGATTGTGCGCTCACCGCCAACGTGCCCGGGATGCGCAACCCCATCGCCGATTCCCAGGCCGTGCTGCATCGGGTCTATGGGGAGCGGCCGCCGGATGCAGATGGGCTGCCGCAGCTGTTGCCGCAGGCCCGACCGGTGCATGAGCTGGTGCCCGTGGAGGTGTATTTGCCGGGTTGCCCGCCGTCCGCCGCCGCCATTCGCACCGTGCTGGAGGCCCTGTTGCGCGGTGAGCCGCCGCAGTTGCCCCCGGATCAGATCCGCTTCGGTTGAGCACTGCCCATGGCCCGCACCATCCGCATCGATCCGGTGACCCGCATTGAGGGCCACGCCAAGATTTCGATTCAGCTCGATGAGCAGGGCGCTGTGCAGGGCGCCCGTTTCCACGTGGGTGAATTCCGCGGCTTTGAGGCCTTCTGTGTGGGCCGGCCGTTCACCGAGATGGCGGCGATCACCGCACGCATCTGCGGCATCTGTCCGGTGAGCCACCTGCTGGCGGCCGCCCACACGGGCGATCAGCTGCTGGCGGTGTCGATCCCACCGGCGGCGGAGCGGTTGCGGAGGCTGCTCAACCTGGCGCAGATCATCCAATCCCACGCCCTGTCGTTCTTTGTGCTCAGCAGCCCCGATTTTCTGCTGGGTTGGGAGTGTGATCCCACCCGGCGCAACCTGTTCGGCCTGATCGCCGCCGAGCCGGAGCTGGCGCGGGGGGGGATCCGCTTGCGGCAGTTCGGCCAACAGGTGATCGAAACGCTGGCGGGTCGCCGGATCCATGCCGCCTGGGTGGTGCCGGGGGGGGTGCGCACACCGCTGGCGGCCGAGCAGCGGGATCGGATCCGCGCCGGCATCCCCGAGGCCCTGGCCATCACCCGGCTGGCGCTGGATCGCTTCAAACGGCTCTTGGATCAGCACCTGGCCAACGAGATCGCCGTGTTTGGCGACTTCCCATCGTTGTTTCTCGCCCTCGGCCGCACGGATGGGCTCTGGGAGCACAGCAGCGGTGCCCCCTGCAGCGGTCTGCAGCTGATGGCCAGCGATGGCCGCCGCCTCGAGCAAGGCCTACCCGCCGATCAATTCGAGCGGATCATCGGCGAAACCGTGGAGCCCTGGAGCTATCTCAAATCGCCCTACTACCGCCCCTTGGGGCCGGAGGCGGGCAGCTATCGGGTGGGCCCCCTGGCCCGCCTCAACCTCTGCAAGCGCTTCGGCACACCCCAGGCGGATCAGGAACTGCACGACTACCGCCAGCGGGCCGGGCAGGTGGTGCACGCCTCCTTCCACTACCACCTGGCACGGCTGATTGAAATCCTGGCCTGCCTGGAGCAGATGCAGCAGCTGCTCGACGATCCACTGACCACCGCAACGCGCGTTCGCCATCGCGCCAGCCTCAACTGCCATGAGGCGGTGGGGGTGAGCGAGGCGCCGCGGGGCACGTTGTTCCACCACTACCGGGTGGATGCCAACGGCCTGATCGAATCTGTGAATTTGATCATCGCCACCGGCCAAAACAACGCCGCCATGAACCGCACGATCACCCAGATCGCACAGCACCACCTCCAGGGAGGCCAACTCAGCGAAGCCCTACTCAACCGCGTGGAGGCGGGGATTCGCTGCTTTGATCCCTGCCTCTCCTGCAGCACCCATGCGGCGGGGCAGATGCCGCTGCAGTTGAGCCTGGTCGCCGCCGATGGCCGCGTGCTCCAACAGCTGCAACGGCCATGACGGCCGTGGTGATCGGCTACGGCAACCGCCTCCGCCGCGACGATGGCGCCGGCCAGCGCCTGGCGGAATGGCTGGCCCGTCGCCCCCGCCCGGGGCTGGTGGTGCGGGCCTGCCATCAGCTCACACCCGAGCTCGTGGCGTTGCTGCCTGCGGCCAGCCGCGTGCTGTTCATCGATGCGGCCTTGGCCCTGGCCAGCCCGCGGTTGCAGCCGCTGCCAGCCACACCGCCCAGCGCCGCGGAGCCCTTCAGCCATGCCCTCACCCCACAGCAGCTTCTGGCCCTGGCGCAGCTGCTGCTTGGCGCCGAACCGCCGGCCTGGCAGTTGTTGATCCCGGCCCATCAACTGCAGTTGGGTGAGGGCCTCTCCCCAGCCACCGCTGCCGCCTGCCGTGCTGCATGGCCACTGCTGCGCCGTTGGCTCAAGGGCGATGCATGAGCTGGCCCTGATTCAGGAGCTGTGCGCCTTGGCCCAGGCCGCGGCCGAGCAACACGGCGCGACCCGGATCACGCAGCTGTGGTTGCGGTTGGGCGACCGCTGCGGTGTGGATGCAGATGCGCTGCGACAGGCCTTTGCGGTGGTGCAGGCGCAGCACTGTTGGCGGCAGACCCATCTGAACCTGGAGCTGGTGCCCACCCAATGCCGTTGCCTCCGCTGCCATCAGCTCTACAGGCCGGAGGATGTGGTGGCGCTATGCCCCCAATGCGGTGGGCTGGCCTGCGATCGCCTCACGGGCCAGGAGCTCACCTTGGTGGCCGTGGAGGTGGCGTAAATGTGCAACGGCGCCGTGCATCGGCTGGAGCTCCAGCAGCGCCTGCTCAGCCGCAACGACCAGGGAGCTGCCCGCAACCGCAGGCAGTTTCAACGCTTGGGGCTGCAGGTGGTGAACCTGCTCTCCGCACCGGGCTCCGGCAAAACCAGCCTGCTGGAGCAGCTGGCCCGGCGGTGGCCGCGCCCCCCCATCGGCGTCATCGTCGGTGACCTGGCCACCGACCACGACGCCACCCGGCTCCAGCAGGCCGGAGCCCGCTCCGTGCAGATCTGCACCGGTGATCGCTGCCACCTGGATGCGGCGCTGGTGGAGCGTGCCCTGGCTCAGCTCGATGCCACTGCCCTGGATCTGCTGGTGATCGAAAACGTCGGCAACCTCGTGTGCCCAACCGCCTTCGACCTGGGTGAACAGCGGCGCGTGGTGGTGTTGTCGGTGACGGAAGGGGAGGACAAACCGTTGAAGTACCCGGCCCTGTTCGCCACGGCCGATGCGGTGCTGATCAACAAGGGCGATCTCGCGGACGCCGTGGGATTTGATCGCGCCGCTGCCCGTCAAAACCTGCAGGCCGTGGCACCCCGGGCGGCGGTGTTTGAGGTGTCGGCGCGTCAGGGGCAGGGCCTGGCGGCGTGGATGCAGTGGTTGGAGCAGCCCGATGGCCTCGGCCCCTGATCAACGGCTGCGCCTGCAGCTGCAGGGGCTGGTGCAGGGGGTTGGCTTTCGGCCCCATGTGGCGCGCCTGGCTTCAGCGCTGCAGCTCAGTGGTTGGGTGGCCAATGGCAACCGAGGGGTGGTGATGGAGCTGCAGGGGGAGCGATGTGCCCTGGAGCACCTGCTGGAGAAGCTGCTCCAGCAGCCCCCCAGCCGCGCCCGCATTGATCGGTATCAACACCAGTGGATCCCCCCAGAGCCCGCCCAAGTGCCTGGGATCCGCATTGACCCGCCCTTCGCCCAGGAGGCAACAACCACCGATCCAACCCAGGCCTTGCTGGCGCCCGACCTGGCGATCTGCCACCACTGCCTGGCGGAGTTGGCCGATCCCCACAATCGCCGCCACCGCTATCCCTTCATCAGCTGCACCGCCTGCGGCCCCCGCTACAGCATCCAGCGGGCTCTGCCGTTCGAGCGGGTCCACACCAGCCTGGAGGCATTTGCCCCCTGTGCCCAGTGCCTGCGGGAGTATGGCGACCCGCGCGATCGCCGCTTCCACGCCCAGACCATCAGCTGCCCGCAATGCGGGCCCCAGCTGCGCTGGAACGGCGAGGCGATCACCATGGACGCCGCCATCGCCGCCGCCCATGGGTGCCTGCGGCGGGGAGGGCTGCTCGCCCTCAAGGGGGTAGGGGGCTTTCACCTGCTGGCCCGTGTCGATCAGCCGGAGGCGGTGCGGCAATGCCGGCGGCGCAAGGGGCGACCCGACAAGCCCCTCGCCCTGCTGGCCAGCCGCCCGTGGCTGCAGCGCCATTGCTGCGTCAGCCCCCAGGAGCTGGAGCTGTGGCAATCCGCAGTGGCCCCGATCGTGCTGGTGCGGCGCCGGCCCTCAGCCCCGGTGGCCGATGCCGTTGCCGGTTCCAGCCCCTGGCTGGGGGTGATGCGTGCGAGCAACGGCTTGCAACAGCTGCTGCTGGAGCACTGCGGTGGAGCTCTGGTGGCCACCAGTGCCAACCGCTCCGGCGAGCCGATCACCGTGGATGAACACAGCGATGGGGAGGCGCTGGCGGCCCTGGCCGATGCGGTGCTCAGCCACACCCTGCCGATCCGACACCCCATCGACGACAGCGTGATGCGATGGGCCGCTGGCGCCCCCCTGGTGCTGCGGCTGGGGCGGGGTCTCGCCCCCCTGGCCCTGCCGGCCCCCAATGTCGCAGCCCCAGCGCTGGCCCTGGGTGCCCACAGCAAAGCCAGCCTGGCCCTGCGGCTGGAGGGCTATCGCCTGCTCAGCCCCGACCTGGGCGACCTCAGCGGCGAGCGCTGCGGTGAACGCTTGATGGCCACCGCTGCGGAGTGGTTGGCGCACTATCGGCTCCATCCGAGAGCCATTGCATCGGATCAGCATCCGGCCTACGGCTCCACGCAGCTGGCCCAGGCCCTTAGCCAGCGCTGGCAGCTGCCCTGGCTGCGGCTGCAGCACCACCGGGCCCATGTGCTGGCGGTGGTGGCCGAACACGGGCTCAACGGGCCCCAGCTGGGGGTGGCCTGGGATGGATCGGGCCTGGGCGACGACAGCACCCTCTGGGGAGGAGAGGCGCTGCTGGTGGCCGCGGAATCCGCCAGCCGGGTGGCCCATCTGCGCCCCTTCCCACTGCCGGGGGGCAGCCTGGCCCTGCGGGAGCCGCGGCGGGCGGCCCTGGGGTTGCTGCTGGCGGCCTGGGGGGTGGAGTGGCGACGGCATGCGCCTGCCCTGGCGGAGGCCAACGGTTGGGCCGGCTGGTCGGCCGCTGAGCTGGCGGGTGTGGAGCGCGCCGCGCGGGCTGGCCTGCAGACCCCCCAGTGCTCGAGCATCGGCCGGCTGCTGGATGGGCTGGCGGCGTTGCTCGGGCTGGCGGCGTGCAGCAGCTACGAAGCCCAGGCTGCGCAACGGCTGGAGGGGGAAGCCCAACGGCACTGGGAGCGCCACGGACCACAGCAACCAGCCCGCCGCTATCGCCTACCGCTGCGGCCCGGCCCTGGCGGTGCAGCGGCGCACTGGGATTGGCGACCGCTGCTGCGGCAGGTGCTCCACGATCAAGCCGCTGGGCACAGCACCGGCGCCATGGCGTTGGCCATTCACCGCGCCCTGGCGGAGGGCATCGCC
>CAWUND010000040.1:0-8407 GCA_963923815.1 uncultured bacterium | reverse complement strand
TGCTCTCGCTGGGGGAGCAGCAGCGCCTGGCCTTTGCCCGACTGCTGCTCAATTCGCCGCGGTTTGTGGTGCTCGATGAGGCCACCAGCGCCCTCGATGTGGGCACCGAGAAGCACCTCTACCAGCTGCTGGTGCAGCGGGAGATGGCCTTTGTGAGCGTGGGCCACCGCCCCACACTCACCGCCTTCCATGACACGGTGCTGGAGCTCGACGGCCAGGGCGGCTGGAAGCTGCAACCCGCCGCCAGCTATACCTTCAACGCCGGAGCCTGAATCTGCGATGTCCTCCACCCCGCCGACCCCTCCAGCCACCACACCAGCCACCAGTGCCACCACCGGTGATGCACCCGCCTTTGGGTGGAGCGCCTACGCCGAGCGGGTGAATGGACGCTTCGCCATGGTGGGCTTCGTGGCGATCTTGCTGGTGGAGGCCATCAGCGGCACCACCTTTCTGCGCTGGGCCGGTTTCGTGGGCTGAGGCCCAGCGGCGGCCCTAGGGCAACTCCAGCAGGTCGACCTGCCAGAGGCCGCCGCGGCTCACCTCCACCGCCAGCACCCGACCATCGGCGCTGAGGCTCACCTGCCGTGGCACCCCCGCCGGCGTGATCGCGATCGGTTGCACGGCCATCAGGGAGCGCCGGTAGAGCACCAGCTCCGTGCGGTCGTCCCGTTGGCGCACCACCGCCAACAGCTCCCCCCGGGCATCAACGCTTACCTGGACCGGCAGGCTGTCGGCGCGGTTTAACCCCGGCAGTGGCACCGGCAGTTGCCGCTGAACATCGATCAGTTGCACCTGCGGGCGCCCCCCGTCGCGGCTGGCGATCAGCGCCAGCCAGCCAGAGCCAAGGCTGGGGCTCTGGCCGCTGCCCAGGCGGTCCAGCTGCTGATTGAGGCCGGGCAGGGGCCGCAGCCCCCCCTGGCACCCCTGCAGCAGCAGTCCAACCCCGAGGGCGCTGCCCGCCAGTGCGCTGCGCCAGGGCCGGTGGCTCGTCATGGCTGCGGGGGCTCCCCACCGCCGCTCTGGCGCTGGCCCGGGGCCAGGTCGGGCTCCAACAGCCCGCTGAGGTCGAACAGTTCGATGCGCTGGTTGCCGCCGGCGATCACCTCCAGGGCCAGCCGCTGCCCGTCTGGGGCCAGGCTCAGGCGCCGGGGTTCCAGGCCCATGGGCAGAAACAAGGGCTGCAGCCGGCCCGTGGCCCGGTCTTCAATCACCGCCTGGCGCCGCCCCCCCTGCTGCACCAGCACGGCCACGTAGCGCCCATTCCAGCTCAGGGCTGGTGAGCTGTGGGGTTGGTGGTCGCGCAGGTGACGCAGGGGCAACACCCTGCCGCTCAGCCGTTCCTGCAGCAGCACGGTGGTGCGGCCGCCGCGTTCCACCAGGGAGGCCAGCAGCCGGCCGTCACCACTGAGCGCCGGTTGCTGGCGGGTTTCGTTGCCCAACCCCAGCGGTGGTGCCGGCTGGCGGCGCCAGGGCAGCAACGCGCAGCCCCCCAGGCCTGCGGCCAGTAGCACCAGGCTGAGGGGGCGGATCAGTCGTCGAAGCGCGAGCTGTTATCCCGCGGGCTGGGGCCATCGCCGCGGGGCGCCGGCGGCACCGGCCGGAAGTCGGCATCGCTCACCGATGCATCGGCATCGCCCGCGGGGGCAGCACCGCTGGCGCGGTAGGGGGAACCCTGGGGCACACCGGCTGGCCCGCTGGGGACGATGGGATCGCTGGCCGGTGCGGCCGCGGGGCGTCGGCTTGAACGGGGCATGCCCTCCGCCGGGGCGCCGGGTCGGGTGCCACGGCGTTGCTCGTCACGCCCCTGGCGGCGTGCGCCGAAATCTTGGGGGGCGGAAGGGCCCTGGCCACCGGCCCTGTAGCGACTGGGGCCAGGGGCCCCCATGCGATCTGAGGCCCGATCGGGGTTGCGATCTGAGCCGCGTTCGCCGCGGCTGCCCTGGCCGTCCCAGTCGTCGCGGGAGGCGGCCCGCTCGGGGATGGCTGCCCGGGCGGCGGGGCGGCGGGGGCGATAGAAGTCTTCGTCGTCGCGGGGGCCGTAACCCTCATCGCGGGAGCGGATGCGGCGCCGCAGGGGCTGGGGTTCGTCGAAGCGATCCACATCGTCGCCCCAGTCGCGGCCGCCCCCCATCCGCGGCCGGGCGGGGGGCTCGTCGTCGTCGAAGTAGGAGGAGCGCCGTGCCTGCTCGGTGGTCACCCCGCGCAGCCGCACGCTCTCATAGGCGAAAAACACCGTGGTGCCGGCCAGCAGAAACTGGCCAAACTGCAAAATCGGATCCAGGCGCCAGCCCTGGAAAAACAAAATGCCGCCGCAGAGCAGGCCCACGGCGGCGAAGAACACGTCGTAGTCGCGGGCCAGGGCGGGCTTGAAGCTGCGCATGAAGTAGAGCAGCGCGCCGCCGACGGCCAGCACGATCCCCACGATGCTGGCCCAGTTCAGGCTGGCGTTGACCACGGATCGAAAGCCTTTTCAGGCCGTACTTTCGGCCACTTTAGGCCGGCCGTCGATGCTGGATCAGAGCTTGCGGTCGACCCGGTCGTTCTGGCTGATCAGGATCACGGCGGCGGTCACGGGGATCACCACGATCACCGCGCCCCACACGAGGCTGCTCAGGAAGTTGGCGAGGGAGGGGGTCATGGCAATGACGAATCCGCCCGGGATCCTAGGCAGTGAAGGCGGCTTCCTACGATCGAACCATCGCTGCTTAGGGCTTTGTGACGGGATCGGACAGCTCTGCCGTGCTGTCACCGGAGGCGCTGGCGCTGTTGCGCCAACTGTTGCCTCCGCTGCACCTGGTGCTGGGGTTGGCCCTGGCCGCGTGGACCCTGCTGTTTCTGTTTCGCATCGTGCTCACCTGGTATCCACAGGTAAACCTGAGCCAGGGGATCTGGCGCCTGGTGGGTGCCCCCACGGAGCCGCTGTTGGCGTTCACGCGCCGGCTGGTGGCACCCATCGGTGGGGTGGACGTGACGCCGGTGATCTGGGTGGGCTTGGTGAGCCTGCTGCGGGAGCTGCTGGTGGGTCAGCAGGGGGTGCTGAGCCAGATGCTGCTGCGCTTGAGCGTGCTGCCGGCCTGAGCTCTGCGCGTGCCTCTTAGGGCAGCGGGGGTGGGCCGATTGGCGCCGGCGGGGCCGTGAGTGGCGGGGGCGCCGTGGGGCCCGGTGTCACGGCCGGGGCCGCTGGCGCCGCGGCCGGTGTGCTTGGTGTGCCCTCGGGCACCACGCCCCTGGGGGGGCCTGAGGTGGCAGCTCCAGGCGCCTCGGCGTTGGGGCTGGGCTGCCAGCCCTGGGCGGGGGTGCTCGCCTCCGGTTTGGGTTTGGGCTTGAGGGCCTTGAGCGGATCAAACTTGCCCGCCAGCACTGGTTTGGGCGGGAACTGGCGCACGGGCAGATCCTTGAGGATCGGGCCCATGTAGTCGGCCCAGGCCACCACCGCCACGGCGCTGGTGCTCTTGGTTTCTTTGTTGTTGTCGTAGCCCAGCCAAAGGCCGGTCACCAGCTGGGGCACGCCGCCGATGAACCACAGATCGCGGCCGCCTTCCGAGGTGCCGGTTTTACCGGCGGCGGGGCGATCCGGCGGCACGGCGCCATAGCCGGTGCCGCCCTTCACCACCTGCTGCAGCATCCACAGCATGGCGTCGGCGATGTCGATGGGCACGGCACGGCGGCCCCGGTCGCCATCCACGCGACGGCTCCAGAGCAGCTCGCCATTGGGGCCGAGGATTTCCTCAAACGGCGTGGGGGTCACGTACACGCCGCGGTTGAAGATGGCGGCATAGGCGGCGGTCATGTCGAGCACGGTTTGCTCGGTGGCCCCCACCGCCAGCGGGTAAAACCGCCCCAGCTCGCGGCTGATGCCGAGGCTCTTGGCCGTGGCGATCACCTTGTCGAAGCCGATCCGCTTGAGCAGGCTCACCGACACGGTGTTCAGCGAGTTCTGCAGGGCCACCCAGAGCGGCACGGTGCCCATGTAGCGGTTGCCGAAGTTGCGGGGGCAGTAGCCGCCGTAGCAAACCTGGCGGTCGTTGATCGTGTCCTCCGGCTTCATGCCCTCCTTGAGGGCGGTGAGGTACACAAACAACTTGAAGGTGGAGCCCGGTGAGCGCAGGGCCTGGGCGGCGCGGTTGAACTGGCTGGCGGCGAAGTCCTTGCCCCCCACCATGCTGCGCACCAGGCCGGTGCCCGGCTCCATCGACACCACCGCCCCCTGCATGTCGCCGGGGGCATGCTTGTTGATGGTGGCTTGGGCCCGCTCCTGCCAGGTCATGTTGAGGCTGGTGCGGATCGTCAGTCCGCCCACTTCGAGCTGCTCCGGGCTCAGCACCTTGGGCAGCTCCTGGGCCACCCAGCTGGTGAAGTAGGGGGCGCGGCTGGTCCAGTACTTGGGCTCCGCCGGTTTGAGCTCCAACGGGGTGGCGCTGGCCCGTTGCAGCTGAATGTCGTCGATGAAGCCCGCTTCGCGCATGCGGCGCAGCACCGTGGCCCGCCGCTCCAGGGCCAGATCCGGATTCACCAGCGGCGAATACACCGAGGGGGCTGGCGGCAGGCCGGCGATCAGCGCCGCCTCCGGCAGGCTGAGCTGGGCGGGGGTTTTGGAGAAGTAGATCCAGGCGGCGTCGGAGATGCCGTAGGCGCTGGAGCCCAGGTAGACGTTGTTGAGGTACTGCTCCAGGATCTGCTGCTTGCTCAGCTGGCGCTCGAGCTTGCCCGCCAAAAACACCTCGTTGAGCTTGCGCAGGATGGTCCGGTCCTGGCTGAGGAACACCGTGCGCGCCAGCTGCTGGGTGATGGTGCTCGCCCCCTCCTCCACGGAGCCCTGTTTGAGGTTGCGCAACATGGCGCGGCCGATGCCCACCGGGTCGATGCCGTCGTGCTGGTAGAAGCGGCGGTCTTCGGCGGCGATGAAGGCCCGCTGCACCAACAACGGCATCTGGCCGCTCATCAGCTTTTCGCGGGTGGCGGGCCCCAGCTTTTGGATCACCTGCCCATCGGCGGAGAGCACGGTGACGGTGCCCGGGCGGTTGTAGCTGCCCAAGCGGCGCACATCGGGCAACAGGGCATCCACGCCCACCAGCAGCAGGCTTTGGCTGAGGGCCACGGCCACGCCGGCCCCTGCGCCCACCAGGCCTGCGCGCACAAGCGGCCGCCGGCGCTTCGGTGTCACATCAGCACCAGATCGCTGTGGCCGATGGCCAGGGCCGTCACCAGCATCCCCAGCACCAGGAAGGGTTGGGCGCTGGCTTGGTACTTCACGTCGAAGGCCACGGGGTCGCGCAGCAGCCAAATGTCCTGGAAGGTGATCTGGGGAACGATCAACAGCACCAGCAGCACCGCGGCGAAATGCTGGCCAATGGCGATCAACACCGCAACCATCGCCAGCTGAAACAGATCGATCATGCCGGCGCTGATCCAGCTGGCCCGCTCGGTGCCGAACACCACGGGCAGCGACTGCAGCCCCAGGGCACGGTCACCCTCCACGCTTTTGAAGTCGTTGACCACGGCGATGCCCAGGCCCGCCAGGGAATAGGCGAGGGTGAGCAGGGCGGTGGTCCAGGTGAGGTGGCCGAAGAGCGCCTGACCCGCCCACCAGGGCAGGGCGATGTAGCTGGCCCCGAGCGCGTAGTTGCCCAGCCAGCCGTTCTGCTTGAGCTTGAGCGGCGGGGCGGAATAGATGAAGCTCACAAACGAGCCCCCCAGGGCTAGCAGCAGCAGCACCGGGGTGGTGTGCCCGGCCCAGCGGTCGAGCCCGTAGGCCACACCAAGACCCGCCAACAGCAGCACCCAGATCTGCACTTTCACCTGCCAGAGCGGGATCGCCCCCGAGGGGATGGGCCGATAGGGCTCGTTGATCGCGTCGATCTCGCGGTCGTAGTAGTCGTTGATCGTCTGCGTGTAGCCCGCCAGCAGCGGCCCGCTCATCAGCATGCAGGCGATCGAGGCGCCCACCTCTGGCAGGGTCCAATGAAAGTTGCCGGAGGCGGCGGCGCCACACAGCACCCCCCAGATCAGGGGAATCCAGGTGACCGGCTTCATCAGCTGCAGCCGGATCTTCCAAATGTTGCTGGTGCCGCTGGCACCTTTCATCCCCAGCAGCTGCCGGGCTCCAGCGCCGCTGGCGGCGGTGGGATTGGGGGATTCGCTCACGAGGCGGGCTTCAGGCGGCGGTGATTTCGTCGTCGAAGAACCAGGTGGTGGCACCGCTGGCCAGCTTCACCACCACACCGATGCCCTTGCCGTCGGTGACCTTGAAATCGGTGACGGTGCCGGTGGCATCGGCCTGCAGGGCAGCCACCAAATCGGCGGGGATGCGATCGCGCACCCGGGTGACCCGCACCTTCGAGCCGATGGTGATGGCTGCCTGGGACATGGCCGGCGCGATGAAAAAGTGGGGTCAGGTTAACCCCCAGAGACGCCAGCTCCCCTGGCGCTCCTTGCCGCTGCCGCCTGCCGCCATGGTCGCCAAACGGATCATTCCCTGCCTGGATGTGGCCGATGGACGCGTGGTGAAGGGGGTGAATTTCGTGGGCCTGCGCGACGCCGGTGATCCCGTGGAGCTGGCCTGCCGCTACAGCGCCTCCGGCGCCGATGAGCTGGTGTTTCTCGACATCGCCGCTTCGCACCAGGGCCGCGCCACCCTGGTGGATCTGGTGCGCCGCACCGCTGAAGCGGTGACCATCCCGTTCACGGTGGGGGGCGGCATCAGCAGTGTGGAGGGCATCACGGAGCTGCTGCGCGCCGGGGCCGACAAGGTGAGCCTTAATTCCTCAGCGGTGCGCGATCCGGAGCTGGTGGCCCGGGGGGCCGAGCGCTTCGGCTGCCAGTGCATCGTGGTGGCGATCGATGCCCGGGCCCGCGGCGAGGGCCAATCCGGCTGGGATGTGTATGTGAAGGGCGGCCGCGAGAACACCGGCCTCGATGCGGTGGCCTGGGCCCGGCGGGTGGTGGCCCTGGGGGCCGGTGAAATCCTGCTCACCTCCATGGATGGGGATGGCACCCAGGCGGGCTATGCCCTGGAGCTCACCCGCGCCGTGGCCGATGCGGTGGAGGTGCCGGTGATCGCCAGCGGCGGTGCCGGCTGCATCGATCACATCGCCGAGGCCCTGGATCCGGGCCCCCGCGGCGGCCATGCCTCCGCGGCCTTGCTGGCCTCGCTGCTGCACGACGGGGTGCTCACCGTGGAGCAGATCAAGACCGATCTGTTGGGGCGTGGGCTGCCCGTGAGGCCGCTCGCGGCGGAGTGTTAAGCGGCTTTACAGTCGTCTCAGCTTCTTTACATCCGCCGTGCCGGCGCTGCTTCAACACCACTCCACAGCCCTGGCGGTGGTCATGGTGTTGGCCGTTGTGGCGATGGTGGCCTGGGCGTTGCAGTTGATGCAGGCGGCCTCCGATCGCAAGGAGTTCTCGCTGATGTTGGCGGGCTGCATGGTGTGCTGCGCCGCCGTGGGCCTGGCCACCGTGATGGTGATGAGTTTCACCAGCGCCGACCGCATCGAGGCCCAGCTCGCCGCCGGGGGTGTCAGTCTCAACGGCATCTCCCTCCCCTGGGATGCCAGCAGCGATTCGCCCCGGTGATCCCGAGCAGGTGCGCGACCTGTTTGATCGGATTGCCCCCAGCTACGACCGCCTCAACGACACGCTGAGCCTGGGGCTGCACCGCCTTTGGAAGCGTCAGGCCATCGCTTGGCTGGCACCGGAGCCCGGCCAGCGGCTGCTGGATCTCTGCTGCGGCACGGGCGACCTGGCCCTGGTGATGGCCGAGAAGGTGCGCCCCGGCGGATTGGTGCTGGGGCTGGACGCGGCGGAGGCCCCCCTGCGGCAGGCTCGACGCCGGGCGGCCCGGCAAGGCTGGTTGCCGGTGGAGTTTCGCCAGGGGGATGCCCTCGACACCGGCCTGGCGGAGGGGTGGGCCGATGGGGCGGTGATGGCCTACGGCCTGCGCAACCTGGCGGATCCCGCCGCCGGCCTGAGGGAGTTGCGGCGGGTGTTGCGGCCGGGCGCCCGGGCGGCGGTGCTGGATTTCAACCGTCCAGCCGACCCCCATGGCACCGCGGCGGGGTTCCAGCGCTTTTACCTCCGCCGCCTGGTGGTGCCCCTGGCCCGCCGGGCCGGCCTGGAGGCCCAGTACGCCTACCTGGAGGACAGCATCGCCCGCTTCCCTACCGCCGATCAGCAGCGCCAACTGGCCCTCGATGCTGGATTCGCTCAGGCGCGCCACCGCCCGCTGGCGGCCGCTCAGATGGGGGTGCTCGAGCTGGTGGCCTGATCCGTCGCGCCGGACCGCGGCTCGGCAGAATCGCCGCTTGGGTGCCCCTCCAGTGGCCACGCCCACCGCATCAGGAGCCAGCCGTGCATTTCCAGGACATCATCAGCACCCTGAACCGCTTCTGGGCGGAGCGCGGTTGCCTGA
>CAWUND010000039.1:0-8431 GCA_963923815.1 uncultured bacterium | reverse complement strand
CCGCCGACCCGATGGCCCTGCGGGAGTTGCAGCAAGAGCAGCAAAACAGCCCCAGCGACGCCCTCACGGCACCGCTGGCTCCCGACCTGCCGCCACCGCTGCTGCTGCAGGACGGCCAGCAGCTGCCGGCTGACCCGGACGCCACCCGGGCCATGCCGGCCCCCTTGCCGGCCCTGCCCGGCAGCGAAGCCACCGCCCCCGTGGAGCCGCCGCCGCCGGTGCTGCCCCCGCCGGGGCAGCCCTGATCAGCCGGCCGCCGCCAGGGCGCGCACCACATCGCCGCGGGTGAGCACCCCCACGGGGCGACGCTCGCCATCCAGCACAAACAGCCGCTGGGTGCTGCGGTCGTGCAGCTGGCGGGCGGCCGCCGGCAGGGGGGTGTCGGCGCTGCAGCTGTGGGGGTGTTGGCTCATCACTTCCCCCACGGTGCTGCCCAGCACCTGGTGCACCTGCTTGTCCCACTGCAGCGGGTTGCGCAGGTAGATCACCGAATCCAGCAACAACACATAGGGGCCCGCATCAAAGCCGCCCTCGCGCACCATCAGGTCTTGCTCGGTGAGTTCCCCCACCAGCACGCCGGCCCCATCCACCACCGCCAGGGCGCTGATGTGGTGCTCGCTCAGCTGCTGCACCGCCTCCTGCAGCGGGGTGCTGGCCAGCACGCTGCGCACCGGCGCGGTCATCACATCAGCAACGCGGCGGTCGACAACCATGGCAGGCTCGGGGCTGGCGCCATTGTGACCCGCCATGTCAGCCAGCAGCTGCCGTCGCCTGGCCGACGGCCTCACCGTGGGCCGGGCCGTGCTCGGGCTACCCCTGATCCTGGCCCTGGTGGCGGGGCAGGGGGGGTTGGCCTGGGGCCTGCTGTTGCTGGGCGGCCTCAGCGATGCGGCCGACGGCTGGCTCGCCCGCCGCGCCGGCGGTGGATCCGTGTGGGGGGCGCGGCTGGATCCGCTCACCGACAAGATCCTGATCAGCGCCCCACTGCTGTGGCTGGGGGCCGCCGGGCGGTTGCCCCTCTGGGCCATTTGGCTGCTGTTGGCGCGGGAGCTGCTGATCTCCGGCTGGCGGGCGGGGCAGGGCAGCGGCGGGCCCGCCTCCTGGAGCGGCAAGGCCAAAACGATCCTGCAGTTCGCCGCGCTGCTGCTGCTGCTCTGGCCGGCCGGCTGGCTCAGCGCCCCAGCCGTGACCTGGCTGCACGGCCTCGGCTGGCTGCTGTTTTGGCCGTCGCTGCTGCTGGCCCTCAGCTCCGCCTGGGGCTACCTGCGCCAGCGCTGAGCCCCAGGGGAGAGGGGGTGCTCCGCAGCGCGCTGCAGGGGTTGACCAACCCTGACTAAGGGCCGGAGACGTGAACGAAGGGCATCACCGATGCCGCAGCAGCAGCCGGCTCGAAAGCACTAGACGCCGATCAGGGCTGCGTCGCCGCTGAAATCGGGGCTGGTGGGCATGCGCAGGGCGTAGTCGTTGGTGTAGCTGTCCTCCAGGGCCGCCTCCACGCTGTAGCGGGGCGTCCAGGCCAACTCCCGTTGCACCCGCTGCACATCGGTGAGGAAGTGGGCGAGGCGCAGGGGGAAGGCCTTGCGGGCTTTTTTGTCGAGGGCGGAGGGGTCGAAGCTGCGGGTCTCCACCGTGTCGGGATCCTTGCCACAGGCCCGGGCCGCCGCCGCCACCAGGCCGCGGAAGGTGATGCCCTGCACGCTGCTGCAGTTGTAGATGCGGTTGGCGGCGGCATCCACGCCGATGCTGAGGGCCATGGCGGTGGCCAAATCGTTCACGTGGCCCAGCTGGGTGATGGTGCTGCCATCGCCCGGCAGGGGCACCGGGCGTCCATGCACGATCCGGTCGAAGAACCAGCTCTCCACGGGGTTGTAGTTGCCGGCGCCCACGATGTAGGTGGGCCGGAAGCTGGTGAAGGGGATCTTTTGGGCCAGCAGCCAGGCCTCGGTGTCGAGCTTGCCGCTGTGGCGGCTTTCGGGATCGGTGGGGGAGGTTTCGCTCAGGGGCCAGAGCTCACTGTCGGCATAGACGCCGGCGGAGCTCACATACACAAACCGGTGGCTGGGGGCACCGGTGATCTCCAACACCGAGCGGCTGTCCTCGAGGGTGCGGCCGGAGCTGTCCACGATCACGTCGAACTGGCGCCCCGCCAGGGCCGCCAAGCCCTCCGCCGTGGCACGGTCGCCGCAGAGGTGCTCAACACCGGCGGGCACGGGGTTCTTGCCGCGGGTGAACAGGGTGAGCGCATGGCCCTCCGCCTGCAGCTGCGCCACCAGCGGTTTGCCCACAAAGCGGGTTCCCCCCATCACCAGGATCTGCACAGCGGCCTTGCGCGAACTGGCGGCCATTCAAACCGCGACGACGCCATGCCGGCGGGCGGCGGCAGCGCCACACTGAGCCCAGCTGCAACCAGCCATGGGCCGCTTCGGAGAGCTGCTGCGCTCGCTCAACAAGCTCAAGCTGTTGGCGGCCATTGGCCGCAGCGGTGGCGATCTCAGCTCCATCGCCGACCTGGTGGACAACTTTCTGGAGACCCCCCAGATGGCCGATTGCGTGCGGCGCTTTCGGCAGTTGCCCGGTGGCGCGGCCCTGATGGATCAGCGCTACCCGCCGCTGCAGCCCGACATCGCGCACCTGAGCCAACTGCCCAAGGGGAGCCTCGGGCAGCGCTACGCGCAATTGATCACCAGCCTCGGCTACGACCCTGAGTTTTTCCGGCCCCGCCCGGTCGACACCGAAGCCCAGTGGCTCACCCAGCGCATCGCCACCACCCATGACATCCACCACGTGGTGAGTGGCTTTGGCACCGGCCCCCAGGGGGAAAGCGGCGTGTTGGCGATCACCGCCTCCCAGATCGGCTTCCCCGCCTACGTGCTGCTCAACAGCGCCGCCGCCCTCGCCAGCTTCCGCTTCCAGCTGGAGCGCTTTGAAGGCATCAGCCGGGCCATCAGCCACGGCCATGCCATCGGCCGCCAGGCCCAATGCCTGGCGCTGGCCCGCTGGGAGGAGGGATGGGACAAGCCGATTGCGCAGTGGCGCCAGGAGCTGGGCATCACCGACCCCGCCGAACAGGAGCCCTACGGCCTGGCGGCCCAACTGCCGTGACCGCCAAGCTGCCCCTGCGCTGGACGGCCCAGTCCGCCAGCCTGGGCCGCAGTGGCGGCTACCGCCATTTCCAGCTGCTCGGGGAGCAGGGCAAGGGGCCCGAGCGGGCCGCACGGTTGGAGGCGGTGCTGGAGCGCAGCGTTCGGCTGCTCGTGCCCCTGCGCGAACTGCGCGACCGCAGCCTCTGGCAGCCTGGCTGGCAGTCGTTGAGCCGGCCGGCCGCCATGCAGATCATCCCCGCCATCGACCTGCTGGATGGCCACTGCGTGCGGCTCCACCAGGGTGATTACGACCAGGTGACGCGCTTCAACGACGATCCGGTGGCCCAGGCGCTGGCCTGGCAGCAGCAGGGGGCCCAGCGGCTCCACCTGGTGGACCTCGACGGGGCCCGCTCCGGCAAGCCCATCAATGATCAGGCGGTGAAGGCGATCACCGCCGCCCTCTCGATCCCCGTGCAGCTGGGGGGCGGCGTGCGCAGCGCCGAACGGGCCGAGGAGCTGCTGGCCTGCGGCCTCGATCGGGTGATTCTTGGCACCGTGGCGATCGAGCAACCGGCGCTGGTGCGCGAGCTGGCCCAGCGCCACCCCGGGAAGGTGGTGGTGGGGATCGACGCCAAGGACGGGCTCGTGGCCACCCGGGGCTGGCTGGAAACCAGCCATGTGCGGGCCACGGATCTGGCGCGCAGCTTTGAGGGCAGCGGCGTGGCGGCGGTGGTGAGCACCGACATCGCCACCGACGGCACCCTGGCGGGCCCCAACCTGGAGGCCCTGCGGGCCATGGCCGAGGCCAGCAGCATCCCGGTGATCGCCTCCGGCGGCATCGGCACCCTGGAGGACATCCTGTCGCTGCTGGCGCTGGTGCCCCTTGGCGTGGAGGGCGTGATTGTGGGGCGGGCCCTCTACGACGGCACCGTCGACCTGGCGGAGGCGATCGCCGCCGTGGGGCCGGAGCGGTTGCAAGACGCACTCACTTCGCCTAAGGGCCCTATAACGGTGTAAGACACCTCGCCGCCGTGGCGACCAGCAAGCCCAGCACCGCTGCCGCCAGCTCAGGGGTTGAATCCGCCTACCTGCGCTGCCGCGACCTGGGCATGCGCCTGTCGCGGCAACGGCGCATGGTGCTCGATCTGCTCTGGCAGGAGCGCGATCACCTCAGCGCCCGCGACATCTTCGAGAAGCTGAATGCGCGCGGCCGCAACATCGGCCACACCTCGGTGTACCAAAACCTCGAGGCGCTGCAGAGCGCCGGCGTGATCGAGTGCCTCGACCGCGCCAGCGGCCGCCTCTATGGCTACCGCAGCGATCCCCACAGCCACCTCACCTGCCTGCGCACCGGCGCCATCCAAGACATCGACGTGGAGCTGCCGCCGCAGCTGCTGCAGCAGATCGAGCAGCACACCGGCTTTGCCATCGAGTCGTACACCCTGCATCTGTGCGGACGGCCCCGCTGAGGGCTGGAGAACCCGGCCGAACCCCGTTACCTTGAGGCCCTCATTGCAGGGATCCGGCAGCCGTGGCGGAGCAACAGCCGAAGCCAACGCTGCTGATCCTGGCGGAACCCCTGCTGCGCGAAGGGCTGCAGCGGCTGCTGGCGGAGCACTACAGCCTGGTGGATGCCGCCAGCGACGCCAGCGCAGCCGAACAACCCAGCGGGGTGCAGTTGCTGCTGTGGAGTGTGGGCAGCACCATGCCAGCCGCCAGCCTCGAGCGGGAACTGCTGGCCCTGCGGGACCGTTGGCAGCCGGCACCGCTGCTGCTGTTGCTGCCCGGTGAGGCGGCCTACCCCGGCGATTGGCTGCTGCAGCTGCCGGTGGAAGGGTTGCTGCAGCAGGCCTTGCCCGAGGAGATTCCCAGCGCCGTGGCCACCCTGCTGAATGGCGGACGGGTGGTGGAACTGCGGCCCCTGGCCAGCCAGGTGGCCCCTGTGGAGGCGCCCCCCCAGGGCTTGGGGGTGTGGCTGCTGCGCAACGGCCTCGAGCAGATCGAGCGGGAACAGCAACGCTGTCGGGGCTGGCTGCAGCACAGCCAGGGGCTGTTCAGCCAGCTGCTGCTGCGGGGTCGCCTGCGGGAGCTCGCCATGGCCCGTCGGCTGCTGCTGTGGCTGTGGGGCCCCATCAGCCTGGCCTTCGCGGATCAAGCGGCCCCGGAGCCCATGGCCAGCGGCGGTGTGGGCACCGCCATCACCCTGCGGGAGCGCAGCGCCACGGGCGTGTGGATGGCCATCCGCAGCCGCCTGGAGGAGGCCATCGAAGCCGGCCTCGACAACCGCAGCGGTCGGTTGATGGCCCTGGAGGGCCTCAACCCCGACCACCGCCGCGATTTGCTGCTGGCCCTGGTGAGCCAGCTGGATCTGCTGCTGCTGCGGCTCCGCCACGACCAACTGCGGGGGGAGGAGCTGGAGCAGCGCTGGCAGGAGCTGCAACCGGAGTTGCGCCGCCTCTCCCTGCGCACCATGGCCGGTGAGTATGTGCAGCTGCCCCAGCAGGGGGGGCTGCTCAAGGTGGCCGAGAGCCTCACCGCGGCCGCCCAGCTGGAGGGGGTCGACCCGGAACTGCCGGCGGCCCTGCCGATGCTGGGGTCGCTGGTGCAGGCCCAGCCGCTGCTGGTGGAGGGCCGTCTGCTGCCCCCCGATCAACCCAAGGCCCTGCTGCAGCTGGAGGCCCTGATCAGCAACTGGCTGATCCGCAACGCCGAGCTGATCAGCGCTGAGGTGCTCGCCTGCTGCAGCACCTGGCCCGAGTTGCGGCGCTACCTGCTGCGGGCCGACCTGCTGCCCACCCGCAACCTGGAGCGGCTGCGCAACCAGCTCAATTCCCAGCAGCGCTGGACCAGCGTGTTTGAGCGGCCGGTGCAGCTCTACGAAAGCCAGCGCCTGCTCTACCGGCTGGAGGCCGGTGCCATTGCCCCGCTGCTGCTCACGGAGCCCCGCGATGCCGAACTGCGGCAGCTGAGCTGGGGGCAGCAGTTGGTGACCCTCAGTCTGGAGGCCCGCGATGCCCTGGCGCCCCAGCTGCAGGCCGCCCTCCGCCGCCTCGGCAATCTGGTGGTGGTGGTGCTCACCCAGGTGATCGGCCGGGCCATCGGCCTGGTGGGCCGCGGCGTGCTGCAGGGGTTGGGGCGCAGCGTCAGCCGGGGCTGAACCCCGCCGGCGAGCGGCCACAATGGCCGCAGCCCCCACAGCCCGTTTGATGCCTGGACGTCTGGTCCGCCTGCTGTTCAGCCTGCTGCTGGCGCTGACGCTCCTGCCCGCCGCCGCCTTCGCCGCCCGGGACACCAACAGCTACGACGGCAACATCTACGCCCTCTATGCCGGCAACGGCTCCCTGGTGCCGCCCCGCAGCACCCTGGCCCAGGCCCTCGAGGAGCACCGGCCGGTGGTGCTCGGCTTCTTCCTCGACGACAGCGCCGCCAGCAAGCAATACGCCGTGGTGTTCAACGAGCTGCAGCGCCTCTGGGGCCGCACCGCCGAGCTGATCCTGCTGCCCACCGACCCCCTGCAAAACCGCCCCGGGCAGGGGGCCGGCGACCCCGCCACCTACTGGCACGGGCAGATCCCCCAGGTGGTGGTGTTCAACACCGCCGGCAAGCCGGTGCTGGATGAAACCGGCCCCGTGAGCATTGACGCCATCAACGCCGCCCTCACGGAGGTGACCGGCCTCAAACCCCAGGGCGATGTGAAGCTCAGCCTCAACCGCGAGGTGAACGAGCTCAACAGCGAGATCGTGCCCGCCCGCTGAGCGCCGCCATGTCCACCCGCCAGGAAACCGACAGCCTGGGCGCCATCGCGGTGCCGGCCGAGCACTACTGGGGCGCCCAGACCCAGCGCTCGATCACCAACTTCCCCTTCGGCCAGCGCATGCCGCTGGCGATCGTGCACGCCTTCGGCCAGCTCAAGGCCGCCTGCGCCGAAGTGAACCGCGACCTGGGCAAGCTCGACGCCAACCTGTGTGCGGCGATCGTGGCGGCGGCCGAGCAGGTGGCCGCCGGCGAGCTGGATGGCGAATTCCCGCTGAAGGTGTGGCAGACGGGGTCTGGCACCCAAACCAACATGAACGCCAACGAGGTGATCGCCAACCGGGCGATCGAGGCCCTCGGTGGGGTGCTGGGCAGCAAGAGCCCGGTGCACCCCAACGACCATGTGAACTGCAGCCAGTCGAGCAACGACACCTTCCCGGCGGCGATGCACATCGCCGTGGTGCTGGAGCTGGAGCAGCGGCTGCTGCCGGCGGTGGAGCAGCTGGCGGCGGCGCTGCAGGCCAAGGCCACGGCCTACGCCGGCCTGGTGAAAATCGGCCGCACCCACCTGCAGGATGCGGTGCCCCTGAGCCTGGGGCAGGAATTCGGCGGCTACGTGGCCCAGCTGCAGCTGGCCACGGGCGCCATTCGCCAGAGCCTGGCGGCGGTGCGGGAGCTGGCCATCGGCGGCACCGCCGTGGGCACCGGCCTCAACGCCCCCCGGGGCTTCGGCGAGGCGGTGGCGGCGCGGCTGAGCGAACGGCTGGGCACCGCCTTCCTCAGCGCCCCCAACAAATTTCAGGCCCTGGCGGGCCATGAGGCCCTGGCCGGCTGCCACGGCGCGCTCACGGTGCTGGCGGGCAGCCTGATGAAAATCGCCAACGACATCCGCTGGCTGGGCAGCGGCCCCCGCTGCGGCCTGGGGGAACTGGTGCTGCCGGAAAACGAACCGGGCAGCTCGATCATGCCGGGCAAGGTGAACCCCACCCAATGCGAGAGCCTCACGATGGTGGCCGCCCAGGTGATGGGCAACAACACGGCGGTGCAGATCGGCGCCAGCCAGGGCAACTTCGAGCTCAACGTGTTCAAGCCGTTGATCGCCCACAACGTGCTCGAAAGCATCGAGCTGTTGGCCGGGGCCTGCAGCAGCTTCCGCGAGCACTGCATCGAAGGGCTGCGGGCCAATGAGCACCGGATCGAGCGGCTGCTCAACCAAAGCCTGATGTTGGTGACGGCCCTCACCCCCGCCATCGGCTACGACCGCGCCAGCGCCATCGCCAAACACGCCCACCGCCATGGGTTGAGCCTGCGGGAGGCGGCCCTGGTGCTGGGGGAGATCAGCGGTGAGGAGTTCGACCAGTGGGTGCGGCCGGAGCAGATGATTTGAGGCGCTAGAGCAGGTTCGCCGCCAGCTCCGCCAGCTCGCTGCGCTCACCGCGCAGCAGCGTCACGTGGCCGGCGAGGGATTGCCCCTTGAACCGCTCCACCAACCAGGTGAGGCCGTTGCTCTCGGCATCCACGTAGGGGTTGTCGATCTGGTAGGGGTCGCCGGTGAACACGATCTTGGTGCCTTCGCCCACGCGGGTCACGATCGT
>CAWUND010000038.1:0-8975 GCA_963923815.1 uncultured bacterium | reverse complement strand
GTGGCGGGCCGCATCGGCAAGCGCCTCAAGGAGATGGCCCTGATGGATCAGGCCTTCATCAAGGACAGCGGCATGACCGTCGAAGAGATGGTGAAGCAGGTGGCCGGCAAGGTGGGCGAAAACATCCAGGTGCGTCGCTTCGTGCGCTTCAACCTCGGCGAAGGCATCGAGGTGGAGAAGATGGACTTCGCCGCTGAGGTGGCGGCCATGCAAGCCGCTTGATGCGGCCAGGCATCCGCCCGTCCTGATCCTTGGATCCCAACGCCCGGCCCCTGGAGGAGGCCCAGCGCCAACTCGACCTGCTGCTGGCGCAGCAGGAGCAGCTCGCCCCTGAGCTGTACCGCGACCTGGCGCTGTATCTGCAGGTGTTGCGCGAAGGCCTGTTGCACGCGGTGCAGCAGGCCTGTTTTCATTTGGCCACCCAGGTGGCACCGGCGCGTTACAGCCAGTTGCCGGTGGCCCGCCGCCAGGCTTTCCAGCGCCGGCTCGAGGCCCTGGTGCAGCGCTGCAATGCCCTGCTCACCGTGGAGCAGTTGATGGGGTTGGCGGCGCAGCAGCAACGGCGTGAGCACCGCCGGCGGCGCCTCGGTCAGCAGCGGCTGCTGCAGCGGCTGTTGGAGGGGGCTGGCAACGCTGACGAGGCGTCCAGCGACTCCCCCTCCCCCCCTGCTGATCGCCCGTCTGGCTCCTCCCAGTCGGTGCACCTCAGCCTCGATCTGCCCCTGGCCGCCGATCTGTTCGACCAGGGGCTTCCGGGGTTGCCCGGCCTGCTGCCTCCCCGCCCAGGCACCTCCGGAAGCGCCCCCCCGGAAGATCCCGAGCCCTCGCATCCGAGCCGCACCACCGAGGAGCCGGAGGGCGGCAGCCTGCGGCTGATGCAATCGCTGTTCCAGCTGGCCTCGGAGGAGCTGCAGGCCCCTGGGAGCGCCACGGCCGAGCAGGACGAGCCGGATGCCCGGGTCACCGCCACCACCCTGCCCCGAGACCCACTGCTGCAGCTGCGCTGGTGGACCCACCTGGATCGGGCGCTGCGGCGCCGCCTGCGCAACCTCTCCCATGCGGTGAACGTGGAACTGTTGCGGGTGGGGCTTGCCCAGGGCCTGCTGCCGATGGGTCTGCTGGATGCGGTGCTCGATGGCCAGTTGGAGGCGCTGCCGGCTCCTGTGAACCTGTTGCGTCTGCCCTTGCCCCTGCCGGAGGGCCATGCCCTGGCGGAGGCCATGCCCACGCAGGTGCTGGCGCTGTTGCTGCGCTGCGGCGACCTTGAATTTGAACAGCCGCGGTTGCGCAGTTGTCGCAAGCGACTCGAGCAGCGGCGGCGCGCATTGCGCACAATGGCCAAACGCTATGGCGGCTGGCAGCGCCGGCTGCGGGCGCTCCAAGCTGAACAGCAGTGGTTTCAGGACAGTGCCCAACCCCCGATCCCACCGGCGGCACCCCGCTGAGGCCTGAGGCCTGGTTTCGCCCGCTCCAGCAGGGGTTGCTGCTGGAGGCCGACCGCGGCTTCGCCGATCTGCAGGGGCGCCGCGAGCCCTTTCACGCCTTCCTGGCGCGCGAGCTGCGGGAGCCCCCAGGCGGTTGCACGGCGGCCCAGGCCGAACGGCTGCTCGAGCTGGCCGCCTGCTTCGAGGGCTATGGCGCCCTCTCCCTTGCCCAACGCCAGCACCTGGTGCGCCGCACCCGGCAGCAGTTGCATGAGCTGCAACGCAGCCTTGAGCCCCCCACTCCCGTCTCCCCACCGCGCCTGACGGTGGTGCCCAGCACCGCTGGCCAGCCCGCCGCGGACCGCAGCATCGTGCCCGAAACCCCCCTTGCCGATGTGCGGGGCGTGGGGCCGAAATTGGCGGCCAAGCTCGCGGCCCTTGATCTGTGGCTGGCCCGGGATCTGGTGCGCTACTACCCGCGCGACTACCTCGATTACGCCAACCTGGTGCGCATCGCGGCCCTGGAGCCCGGCCGCACCGCCACGATCGTGGCCACGGTGCGCCGCAGCCACAGCTTCACCAGCCCCCGCAACCCCAACCTGTCGATCCTCGAGTTGCAGTTGGTGGACAGCACCGGCCGGTTGAAGGTGTCGAAGTTTTTTGCGGGCAAGCGCTTCAGTTCACCGGGTTGGTTGAAGCTTCAGCAGCGCCAGTACCCCCCCGGCGCCACCGTGGCCGTCAGTGGCCTGGTGAAGGAAACCCCCTACGGCCCCGCCTTTCAAGACCCCCTGATGGAGGTGCTCGCCAGCCCCTCCGCCCCGGTGCGCAGCGAGCAGATTGGCCGCCTGCTTCCGGTCTATGGGCTCACGGAGGGGCTGAGCGCCGATCGGCTTCGCGCGCTGATCCGCCCCGTTGTGGCCGCCGCCGCCGGCTGGGGGGATCCGCTGCCGGCACCCCTGCGTCAGCGCCTGCAGTTGCTCCCCCTGGGGGAAGCCCTCCAGCAGATCCACACCCCCGACAACCAAACCCGCCTCAGCGCCGCCCGGCGGCGGTTGGTGTTCGATGAGTTTCTGTTGCTGCAACTGGGGCTGCTGCAGCGCCGCCATGCCCTCACCAGCCGTCCAGCGCCACCATTGATGGCCCCGGAGGGTGCTCTGCTGCAGGCTTTTCTTGAGCTGTTGCCCTTCCCCCTGACGGGAGCCCAACGGCGTGTCTTGGCCGAAATCCGGGCTGAATTGCAACGGGATCGCCCCATGGCCCGGCTGGTGCAGGGGGATGTGGGCAGCGGCAAAACCGTGGTGGCCATCGCGGCCCTGCTCACTGCCATCGAAGCCGGCTGCCAGGGGGCGTTGATGGCCCCCACGGAGGTGCTGGCGGAGCAGCACTACCGCAAGCTGTGTGAGTGGCTGCCCCAGCTGCATGTGAGCTGTGCCCTGCTCACCGGCTCCACGCCGGCGCGCCGCCGCCGCGAGCTGCTGGCCGACCTGGCCAACGGCAACCTCCAGATGTTGGTGGGCACCCATGCCTTGCTGGAGGATCCGGTGCAATTCCAGCGGCTGGGGCTGGTGGTGGTGGATGAACAGCACCGCTTTGGGGTGCATCAACGCAACCGCTTGCTCGACAAGGGGTTGCAGCCCCACCTGCTCACCATGACCGCCACGCCCATCCCCCGCACCCTGGCCCTGTCGCTCCATGGCGACCTGGAGGTGAGTCAGATCGATGAGCTCCCCCCCGGCCGCACCCCCATCCGCACCCGTTTGCTGTCGGCGGGCCAACGGCAGGAGGCCTACGACCTGATCCGCGAGCAGGTGGCGCTCGGGCAGCGGGCCTATGTGGTGCTGCCATTGGTGGAGGACTCGGAGAAGCTCGACCTGCGCTCGGCGGTGGAGGTGCATGACCAGCTCAGCCGGGACGTGTTCCCCGACCTCAGCGTGGGATTGCTGCATGGCAAGCTCTCCAGCGCCGAGAAGCAGGAAGCCATCACCGCCTTCGCGGAGGGCAAGACCCAGGTGTTGGTGAGCACCACCGTGGTGGAGGTGGGGGTCGACGTGCCCGCCGCCAGCGTGATGGTGATCGACCATGCCGAGCGCTTTGGGCTCGCGCAGTTGCATCAGCTGCGGGGCCGGGTGGGGCGGGGTGCGGCCGCCTCCCACTGCCTGCTGCTGCACGACAGCCGCCAGGCCGTGGCCCGTCAGCGGTTGGAGGTGCTGGTGCGCTCCACCGATGGCTTCGAGATTGCCGAAATGGATCTGCGACTGCGGGGCCCCGGCCAAGTGCTGGGCACCCGCCAGAGCGGCCTGCCCGACCTCGCCCTGGCGAGCCTCACGGAGGATGGCGAGGTGCTGGAGTTGGCCCGCAGCGTTGCCCAGGAGCTGGTGCAGCACGACCCCGAGCTGCGGCAGGCCCCCGCCCTGGCGGCGGTGCTGCTGGAGCAACGCCATCGGCTGGCGGCTGGGGGGCGGCTCAACTGATGGCCCTGCGCCCCTGGAGCCACATCCCCATCGCCGACAACGGTGAACCGTTGCTGCCCCTACCCGCTGAGCTTCAGCGGCTTGAACCCCACCCCTACGTTGCCGTTGGGGCCCCCTATGGCGAGCAGGGGTCGCCGTTTCGGTTGCGCCAGGGGGTGATTGAGCGGTTGCTCAGCGCCCAGTCCCACCTACAACAGCGCCATCCCCACTGGCGTTTGGCGGTGTTCGACGCCTGGCGACCGCTGGAGGTGCAGCGGTTCATGGTGCAGCACGCCATTGGCAGCGAGTGTGGGCGGCTCGGGCTTGATCCCGCCCAGCCCAGCCCCCAGCTGGACGCGGTGGTGGCCGAGGTGGGCCGTTTCTGGGCCCCACCCAGCCCTGATCCGCGCACCCCGCCCCCCCACAGCACCGGGGCTGCGGTGGACCTCACCATGGTCACCGCCGACGGGCAGCCGCTGCCCATGGGATCGGAGATCGATGCCATCGGCGATGTGTCGGAGCCAAACCATTTCCTTCACCGGGCCGCCGCCTTACCCCCCGGCCCAGAGCAGGGGCAGTGCCTGCTGTGGCATGGCCACCGAATGGCGCTGGCCGAGGCCATGGCCCAGGCGGGCTTCGCCCGCCATCCCAACGAGTGGTGGCACTTCAGCCATGGGGATCAACTGTGGGCCTGGCTGCAAGAACGGCCGCTCGCCGTGTACGGCCGCTGGGCGCCTAGGCCGCCGTGCGCAGCAACGCAGTGACCTGCTCTCGGCCGAGCTTGTGCACGTAATCCCCAAAGCTGCGGCGGCCGCCGGCGGCCTTCCAGCCCAGCAGGAGCGGCTCCAAGGTGGATTCGAGTTGTTCCAGGGGCACCCGCTCCAGGTAGGGCTCCGCCAGCCGCTGCAGGTTGGGGGTGCCACCGAGCCAGAGCTGGTATTGGTTCACCCCATCCCCCACCAGCCCCAGTTCAGCCATGTAGGGGCGGGCGCAACCGTTGGGGCAGCCGGTCATGCGCACCAGAATCGATTTGCCGATCTCCAGGCGCCGCAGCTGGGCATCGAGGCGATCCAGCACCTGCGGCAGGATCCGTTCCGCCTCGGTCACGGCCAGGCCACAGAGGGGTAGGGCGGGGCAGGCAATGGCGTGCCGCGCCAGCAGCGAGGGGGCCTCAGGCGTGGTGATGCCGAGGGCCGCCAGGGCCTCACGCACGGTGCTCCGCTGGGCGGTGCCGATGTTGCAGAGCAACAAATCCTGGTTGGGGGTGAGCCGCACCTCCAGCTGGTAGGTGGCCACCAGCTCCCGCAGCCCCTGCTTCAGCGCGCCGGAGAGGCGGCCGCACAGCAATGGAAGCCCCACAAACCAGAGCCCGGCGCTCTGGCGGTGCCAACCGAGGTAGTCCTCCAGCTTGGCCTTGGGCTCCAGGCGCATCCCCTTGATCGGGTGGGGGAAATACTTGGCCTTGAGTTCCGCCTTGAACCAGGCGATGCCCTGGTCATGGATCAGGTACTTCATCCGCGCGTGGCGGCGGGTTTGCCGGTCGCCATAGTCGCGCTGCAGGGCCAGGATGGCCTGCACCAGGTCGAGCACGTGCTCGGCGTCCACGTAACCGAGCGGATCGGCCGTGCGGGCGAAGGTTTCCTCTTTGTTGTGGGTGCGCCCCATGCCGCCCCCCACGTAGACGTTGCACCCCTTCAGGGCTCCGCTGGCGTCGGCGAAGGCCACAAGACCGATGTCCTGGGTGAGCAGATCCACGGAGTTGTCACCGGGCACGGTGACCGCACACTTGAACTTGCGGGGCAGATAGGTGCCGCCATAGAGCGGTTCGTTGGCGTCGCCGCTGAACACCCCGCCCTGCTGCTGCCGCTCGCGCACCTGCTTCACCGCGCGTCGTGGCTTGAGGCGATAGCTCAGCTCACCATCCACCCACAGGTCGAGATAGGCCCCTTCTGCGGCCTCGGGCGCGAGGGTGTCGGCGATGTCATCGGCCAGCTGCCGTGCCGCCGGGTAGGCCCCTTTGTCGTAGGGAGCAGCGGGACACATCACGTTGCGGTTGATGTCCCCGCAGGCCGCCAGGGTGGACCCCATGGCCCGCACGATGGAGCCGATCACCGCCTTGAGGTTGTGCTTGCGCACGCCGTGCAGCTGGAACGCCTGGCGGGTGGTGGCCCGCATCGTGCCGTTGCCCAGCTGGTCCGCCAACGCATCGAGGGCCAGGTAGAGCGCGGCGGGGATGCGGCCGCCGGGGCTGCGCAGCCGCAGCATCATCTGCCAGTCCTTGTCCTGACCCTTCTGGCGGTTGTCGCGGTTGTCCTGTTGGTAGCTGCCGTGGAACTTCAGCAGTTGCACGGCCCCGTCGGTGAAGTTGGGCAGGTCGTTGCCCAGCTCCTCCAGCAAGGGCTGGCGCAGGTATTGGCTGTCGGCCTTGAGCTGCTCAAACTTGCTGCGCTCAGCCCCGGTGGCGATGCAGGGGGAAAACTGCCGTTCTGTCCCTGCCTGCACGGTCACACGCTGTCTGCTGCCGACACCCGACCGTAGCGAAACACCGTTCCCGTCTGGCTTGGAGCGCCGCTGACCCGGCTGTTCCCTTCAATACAGTGGGCGGCTGCTGTGGCCTGCCTGCGTGTCGACCTTTCTGCTGGAGATCGGGACCGAGGAGCTGCCGGCAGATTTCGCCCGTCTCGCCCTGCCCCAGCTGGAGCAGATGCTGCGCCGTGATTTCCAGGAGGCCCGGTTGGGCCATGGCGCCATCCACTGCACCAGCACCCCCCGCCGACTGGCGGTGACGGTGCAACAGATCGAGGCCCGCACGCCGGATCTGCAGGAGGAGCGCAAGGGGCCCCCCGCCAGCCAGGCCTTCCGGGATGGGGTGCCCACCCCGGCGGCGATCGGCTTCGCCAACCGCTGCGGCCTCCCGCCGGAATCCCTGGAGGTGCGCGACACCCCCAAAGGGCCCTTCGTGTTCGCCACGGTGTTGGAACCGGGCCGTTCGGCCCAGGAGCTGCTCACCAGCTGGATACCCGCCTGGATCCAAGCCCTCCAGGGTCGCCGTTTCATGCGTTGGGGGGAGGGGGAGAGCCGCTTCTCGCGCCCGGTGCGCTGGCTAGTGGCCCTGCTGGATGGTGCCGTGATCCCCGTGGTGCTCGAGGGCAGCGACCCCGTGGTGAGCGCCTCCAACCGCAGCCGTGGCCATCGCCTGCACGCCGACCAGGTGTCGATTGACCACGCCGATGCCTACGCCAGTAGCCTGGCCTCCGTGGGGGTGCAGGTGGATCGCGGCGCCCGGGGGCAATGGATCCACACCGCCGTGGAACAGGCCGCTGCCCGGCTTGAGGCCCAGCCGGACTGTCCGCCTGAGCTCTACGACGAACTCACCGATTTGGTGGAGGCGCCCCTCCTGATCGAAGGCCAGGTGGAGCCCCATTACCTGGATCTGCCGGCGGAGGTGCTCAGCACCGTGATGCGGGCCCATCAGCGTTATGTGCCCCTCTATCGCCGCGATGCCAGCCGCGATCCGCTAGCGCTTGAGGCCCGCGGCAGCCTGCTGCCCCGCTTCCTCTGCATCGGCAACGGGCTGCCGGAGGCGTCCACCACGGTGCAGCGGGGCAATGAACGGGTGCTGAAGGCCCGTCTGGCGGATGCGGAGTTTTTTGTGCAGGCGGACCGCGCTGTGCCCAGCATCGATCGCCGTGATCAGTTGGCCCGCGTCACCTTTGCGGAGGGGCTTGGGTCGCTGCTCGATCGGGTGGAGCGCATGGAGTGGTGCGCCGATGTGTTGCTGGAGCAGCTGGGGATCGACGGTGCCACCGCTGTGGCGGCCCGCCGCGCCACCCACCTCTGCAAGCACGACCTGGTGAGCCAGATGGTGGGTGAATTCCCCGAGCTGCAGGGGGTGATGGGCGGCAAGTACCTGCTGGCCGAAGGGGAGAGCCGCGACGTGGCGTTGGCGGTGCTGGAGCACTACCTGCCGCGGGGTGCCGGCGATGCCTTGCCCTCCTCGGATGCTGGGGCCGTGGTGGCGCTGGCGGAACGGTTGGAGCTGTTGCTCAGCATCTATGCCAAGGGGGAGCGCCCGAGCGGGTCCTCCGACCCCTATGCCCTGCGCCGGGCCGGAAACGGCGTGCTGCAGATCCTGTGGTCGCGCGGCTGGTCGCTCGATCTGGTGGCCCTGCTGCAGCGGGCCACGGCCCATTGGGCCGAGCTGCTGCCCGCCTGCGGCGTGGAGCCCCCTGCCCTGGCCCTGGAACTGGCCGATTTCCTGCGTCAGCGCCTGGTGAGCCTGCTGGAGGAGGGGGGCATTGACCCTGATCTGGTGCAGGCGGTGGCCGGCGACTCGGTGCCGCTGGAGCGGGTGCTCCGCGACCCCGCCGATGCCCGTCAGCGGGCTGATCTGCTGGCGGCATTGCGGGCCAGCGGCGCGTTGGCGGCGCTGCAGGCGGTGGTCACCCGTGCCGCTCGCCTGGCCGAAAAGGGCAACCTGCCGGCCTCGGTGCTGTCCGCCACGGGTGTGGTGGACGCCGGCCTGTTCGAACAACCGAGCGAGGCAGGCATGTTGGCGGTGCTCAACGGCCTTGAGCCCATCGCCACCGGGAGCGCAGCAGACCGCTACGCACGCCTGGCCGCCGGCCTCAGCGACGGTGCTTCAGCCCTGGCGGCCTTCTTCGATGGCGACCAGAGCGTGATGGTGATGGCCGACGACCCGGCGGTGCGCAACAACCGCCTCCATTTGCTGGCGGTGCTGCGCAACCAGGCGTCGGTGTTGGCCGATTTCAGCCGCCTCAGCGGCTGAGGGCCGGCTCCCGGGTTTCGCTGTCCTTGGCGTCGTCCTTCTGCCCGCGCACGCGGATGCCGCCTTTGATGGTGCTCACCGCCAACATGGCGTTCACCTCGGCCTCATCGCGCACGGCGCTGGGCACGGGCTTGTAACCCTGGGGTGCCAGGGCGTTGCCCCGCAGCACCGAGCCCAGGGTGAGCAGCGTCAATTTGAGCTGCTGCCAGGGGTTCATCATCACCACCCGTTTGTACAGGTAGCTGTCGAAGGTGAGCCGCTGCACATCCTTGTCATCGCACATCTCCACGAAGGCTTCGCGGGCCGCATCGT
>CAWUND010000037.1:0-9063 GCA_963923815.1 uncultured bacterium | reverse complement strand
CCGGGTGAGTACAAGCGGATCGAGCAGGTGGGCCGCGAGATCGGCAAGATCCGCTAGCCCGCTGGCCAAGCCACCGCAGAATGGAGGGGTTGGCTGCGGGCCTGCCCCTCCACCCCCATGACGCTGCTGATCGATCTGGTGCTGGTGGCGGCGGGCCTGCTGCTGTGGCAACGCAGCTGCAGCGAAGGCGACGACGTGTGGGTGCTGTTCCTGCGCACCCTGGCGGTGATCGACCTGGCGGTGATCGTGCTGGGCAACGGCGTGCTCTGGGTGGAGCTGGGTCTGCTGGCCCTGGTGCTCAGCCTGCCCTCGGTGGCACGGTTGGAGCGGAGAGAACGGCGACCATGAACCCCCGCGGCCCCGACCTGGTGGAGCTGGCCCTGGTGGGTCTGATCCTGGCGTTGATGGCCTTCCGCTTCGGCTGAAGGCTCGTGGCCAACTGGCGGCATGGCCAACCGGCAGCATGGCCCCATGGCCGTGTCCAGCCCCAGCCCGAATCCCACAGCCGCGCTTGAGCTGCGCCAGATCGTGCTGCCGGGCCGCACGCAGCCGCGGCTCGATGGGGTGTCGCTGCGGATCGAGGCCGGTGAGCGGGTGGCCCTGCTGGGCCCCAGTGGGGCCGGCAAGAGCACGTTGCTGGCGGTGGCCAATGGGCTGCTCACCCCCGCGGCCGGGGAGGTGCTCTGGCAGGGGGAACCGCGGGCCCGCGGCGCCCGGGCCCGGCGGCGCCAGCAGGCGCGCATCGGCACCCTCTGGCAAGACCTGCGCCTGATCGAAGAGCTCACGGTGCAGCAAAACCTCAACTGCGGCCGGCTGGCCCAGTGGGGCTGGCCGAAGGCCCTGCTCAACCTGCTGCTGCCCCTCGACACCGCCGCCTGCCGCGACGCCCTGCGCCAGCTGGATCTGGATGCGGAGCTGCTGGAGCAACCGGTGTCGCTGCTCTCCGGCGGCCAACGCCAACGGGTGGCGATCGCGCGGCTGCTGCGCCAAAACCCCACCCTGCTGCTGGCGGATGAACCCCTGGCCAGCCTCGATCCGCGCCTGGCCCAGGAGCTGCTGGAGCTGTTGCTGCGCCAGTGCCAGGCGCCGCGGGCCCTGTTGCTGAGCCTGCACCGGCCGGATTTGCTGCCGGGCTTCGACCGGGTGATCGGCCTGCGGCAGGGAAGGCTGCTGTTCGACCTGCCCGCCGCCCAGCTGCAGCCCCAGCAGCTGCAGGAGCTGTATGCAGAGGCGGCACCGGCGCTGGCAGCCCAGCCATGAAGCCAGCGGCCCCGCTGCTGCCGCTGCTGCCGGCGTTGGTGCTGCTGCCGCTGGCCCTGCTGCTGCCGGGGTTGGTGCACGGCGGCGGCTGGGATCTGGTGGGGCACTTCCTGCTGGCGGCCCTGCAGCCGAGCACCGACCCGTTGGTGCTCGGCTCCCTGCTGGGGGGGCTGGGCATCACCCTGGGCATGGCCCTGCTGGGCTGGGCCACGAGCCTGCTGCTGGGGGTGCCCCTGGGGTTGCTGAGCTCACGCCTGTTGTGGCGCAGCCTGGTGGGCAACGCCCTGCCGGCGGAGCTGCTGCGGCGCCTGCTGGCGGTGCCCCGCTCGATCCACGAACTGATCTGGGGCCTGCTGCTGCTGCAGCTGGTGGGCCAACAGCCGGCGGTGGCCGTGCTGGCGATCACCATCCCCTTCAGCGCGCTGGTGGCGCGGGTGGTGAGCGATCTGCTCGATGCCCTGCCGGAGCGCAACCTTGAGGGGCTCTTGGCGGCCGGAACCCCAGCCCCGGCGGCGCTGCTCACCGCCCTGGGGCCGCCGCTGCTGCCGGGGCTGATCAGCTACGGCGGCTACCGGCTCGAATGCGCCCTGCGCAGCGCCACCCTGCTGGGGGTGTTTGGCCTGGGGGGCCTGGGCAACGAGTTGCTGCTCACCCTGCAATCGCTGCAGTTCCACGAGCTGTGGAGCGGCCTGTGGCTGCTGCTGGCGGTGATGCTCTGCCTGGAGGCGCTGGTGTCGGGCCTGCGGCGCCGCTGGAGCATGCCGGCGCGGCTGGCCCTGGAGCAGCGCCAGCCCGTGGGGCGCTCCAGCCGCGAGCTGCTGCTGGCGGCGGCGGCCCTATTGCCGCTGCTGCTGGGGGTGGGCCGCGCCCTGGCGGTCGACCCGGCGGCGCTGCTGCACTGGCAGCCGTTGCCCCCCGTGGCACCGGGGGGTTGGCAGGCGGCGCTGCAGCTGCCCTGGCTGGCGATGGTGGGGCAAACCCTGCTGCTCACCCTGCTGGCGGCGGGCCTGGCGGTGGGGGGTGCACCGCTGCTGTTGCTGCTGGTGGCCCCCTGGCGCTGGGGCGGTGTGGCGCTGCGCTTGCTGTGGGCCCTCGGCCGGCTGTGGCCGCCACCGCTCACGGCTCTGCTGCTGCTGTTCGTGCTCAAGCCGAGCCTGCCCACGGCAGCCCTGGCCCTGGGCTTCCACAACCTGGGGATCCTGGGGCGGTTGCTGCTGGAGGGGATGGAGGCCGCCGGCCCCGAACGGGAAGCGGCCCTGCGCTGCAGCGGCACGGGTGCCCGCCTGGCGCTGCTCTACGGCCGCTTCAGCGGCCTGGCCCGCTCCTATCTGGCCTATGGCGCCTACCGGGCCGACGTGATCCTGCGCGAAACGGTGGTGGTGGGCCTGGTGGCGGGCACGGGCCTGGGCAGCCAACTGCGCGAGAGCCTCAGCGCCTTCGCCTTCGACCAATTGGCCCTGCTGCTGGTGGCCTACGCGGTGCTCACGCTGGTGGGGGAAGATCTGAGCGACCGAGCCCGCCGGGCCCTGCTGAGCGCATGAGCGTGCCGATCCCCCGCAAGTTGATCGTGCTGGGGGACAGCGGCGTCTACGGCTGGGGGGACCCCGAGGAGGGGGGATGGTGTGAACGGCTGCGCCGCCACTGGATGGGGCTGCCGGGGGGGCCGGTGCTCTACCCCCTAGGGGTGCGCGGCGATGGCCTGGAGCGGGTGGCGGCGCGCTGGCAGCAGGAGGTGGGCTGCCGCGGGGAGCTGCGGCGCCAGCTGCCCCATGGGGTGCTGTTGGCGATGGGCCTCAACGACAGCGCCCGGGTGGGCCGCGCCGATGGCCGCCCCCAGCTCGACGCCGATGGCTTCCTGTTTGGCCTGCAGCAGCTGCTGGGGCAGGTGCGCCAGGTGGCGCCGGTGCTGGTGCTGGGGCTCACCCCCGTGGATGAGCAGGCCATGCCCTATGCCGACGTGCTCTGGTACGGGCTGGAGGCGGTGCGCCACTACGAACGGCTGCTGGAGGAGGCCTGCCTGGAGGCCGATGTGCCCTTCCTGCCGCTGCTGGAATCGCTGCTGGCGGACCCCGCCTGGCTGCAGTGGCTGGGGCCCGATGGACTGCACCTCAACAGCGAGGGGCACCGCCAGGTGTACGAGCGGGTGCGCCACTGGCCGGCCTTGCTGCGCTGGGCCGATCTGCAGCCGCTGCAGGGCAGCACACCCCTGGCCTAAACGCCTCCCCCAACTGGGGGATCAGGGCCACCGCAGTGGGGGGTCGGGCCCGGCTGCGGCGGCAAACACCGTGGAAACACGGACATCACCTGCCCCATGAGCGCCCCTTCCCGCTCCCGCAACGCCGAACTGCTCGCGGCCTACGGCCGCTGCCGCAGCACCGCCAACCGCAATGCCGTGGTGCGCGCCAACCTGCCGCTGGTGTGGCAGCTGGCCCGCCAGGAGAGCCAGCGCAGCGGCCACCCCTTCGACGACCTGGTGCAGGTGGGGTGCCTGGGGCTGATCCGGGCGGTGGAGCGCTACGAGCTGCAGCAGGGCACCACCTTGAGCACGGCCGCCTGCCCGTGGATCCGTGGCGCCATGCGCCACTACCTGCGCGACCGTTGCAGGCCGGTGAGCGGCAGCCACCACCTGCTGGAGCTGGTGGGCCGCGGCCAGCGGCTGCAGCAACAGCGGCTGCATCAGGGGCTAGCGCCCCTGGCCCACCCCGCCCTGGCGCAGGCCCTCGGCACCACGCTGGAGCGCTACCTCGAGGGGCTGGAGCTGCAGCGGCGCCTGCGGCTGGTGAGCCTCGATCAACCCTCCGGCGCCGCCGATGGCGGCTGCCTGGTGGAGCTGCTGCCCTCGCCGGAGCGGGAGGGCGAGGGGGCCGATGGCTACGGCGCCGTGATCCGCTGGGAGCAGCGGCGCCGGCTGTGGCGGGGGCTCAAGGGGCTGGAGCGCAGCCAGCGCCGGCTGGTGCTGGGGCGGGTGCTGCTGCAGCGCTCCTGGCGGGAGTTGGGGCAGCCGTTGGGGCTGAGCGGCAAGGTGAGCCAACGGCGCTGCCGCCAGGCCCTCGAGCAACTGCGGGCACAGCTGCTGGAGGCGCCCGCCGCTCACACCAGCCCCAACCCCTGGGCCAACGCCATGGCCAGCACGGCGGCGAGCAGGGTCTGAATCGCATTCACCAGCTCATTGCTGAGCCAGCGCCAGCGCTGCTGCAGGGCCGCGCCGATCCAGCTCTCCAGCAGGGTGGCCACCAGGCCCACGAGCGTCACCAGCAGCCAGCAGGCGCCATCGCTGAGCAGCCCCAGCCGCAGCATCAGCGCCGCCATCACGGCGCTGCCCAGCAGGCTTGCGGCGGTGCCCTCCACGCTGATGGCCCCTTCCGTGCCCGGGGGCACCGGCTTGAGGCTGGTGATCAACACCGTGTGGCGCCCCCAGCGTTTGCCGATCTCGCTGCCGCAGGTGTCCGCCAACTTGGCGGCGAAGCTGGCGGCGAAGCCGAGCTGCAGCAGGGCCACCGGCGCCGTGGGCAGCACGGTGAGCACCGCCAGGGCCGCACCGGTGGCGGCGGAGCCCCACACGTTTTCCGGCCCGCGCCGGCCGCCGCGGCCCTCCGCCAACCCCTGCTCCTGTTTGCGCCGAAAGCCGAGGCGCGTCACCAGCGAGCCGAGGGCCAGGTAGAGCACCACCGCCCACCAACCGGGCCAATCGAGGCTGCCCAGCAGCAGCGTGCCCAACACCCCCGCCTGCACCCAACCCGCCGGGGTGAGCAGCGGCAGGCGCTGGGCGGCCGCGATCAGCACGGCATTGATCAGCAGGGCCGCAAACCAATGCTGCAACCGCTCCGGACTGGCCAGCACCAACAGCTCGAGCATGGGGATCGGCATCCAGAACCCCCGCAAACTATGTGTTGCACTGCCCTAAGGGAGGGCCGCGGTGGCGGCTCCGGCAGCGGATAATCACGCCAACGGCCAGCCGATCAGCGCCATGGTGTTCAACTCCAAGGGCAAGTTCTTCCTCAACCTGGATGAGAAGGCCGCGGCCCAACCGGTAACCGTGGCCCCGGTGGCCAAGCCGGCACCCAAGGCGGCCCCCAAGGCCGAAAGCAAGCCCAAGGCAGCCGCCGCGGGCACGAAAGCCGCCGCCACCAAGGCCGAAGCCACCACGGAAGCCGCAGCAGCCCCCCAGGGTCAGGTGCTCACCACCGCTGAGGCCATCGCCGCTGAACTGGCCGCCGCCCAGGCCGCCCGCCCGGCGGCGGTGGAGGCCACCTTCGCCCCCGACTGCCTCACCCCCGGCACCGCCCTGCCCATGCGCCGCCGCCGCGGTGGCGCCAACCTGGCGGGCTTCCGCACCATGGCCGGCGGCCTGTTCGGCAAGAAGTAAGGCCGGCCTCCAGAGCCCCCTCGGCGCTCAGCAGCCGCAGCGGCGCCAGCGCCACTCCGCCAGCCCAGCCGCCGCCGCCACCGCCGCGGTGGAGCTGCGCAGAATCCTCGGGCCGAGCTGCACCGGATGCCAGCCGGACCCTTGGGCGCCCAGCTCCTCCGCCGGGCTCCAGCCCCCCTCCGGGCCGCAGGCCAGCCACACCGCAGTTGGTGGCGACGAATCCAGCGGCTGATCCAGGGCCTCCGCCAACCCCGGCAGCTGCGGTTGGCGGGTGGTGGCCCACAGCCGCAGGGCGCCGGATGGGGCCCCGCCGTCCATGAATGCCGCCAGCGGTTGGGGGTCGTCGATGGCAGGCAGCCACAGGCGCTCGCACTGCTCCGCCGCTTCAGCGGCAATGGTGCGCCAGCGCTCGGGCTTGAGCTGGCCCTGCACCGCCGTGCGCTCGCACAGCAGGGGCACCACACGGTCCACCCCGAGCTCCACCGCCATGCGCACCACCAGCTCGAAATCGCGCTTCACCACCGCCACCGCCAGCACCAGGGCCGGCTGCGGAGCGGGCTGATGGCCCTCGGGCTGCCCCAGGGCGCTGAGCAGCTGGGCCGTGCTGGCGCCGGTGAGCTCCGCCCGCCACAGCGATCCCTGCCCGTCCACCACCGCAAAGCCATCCCCCGGCCCGTAGCGCAGCACCTTGGTGAGGTAGCGGCTCTCGTCAGCCGTGAGGGCAAACCCTCCCGCAGCGGCCGCCTCCAGGCGGGGGCGGGGGATCAGCAGGCGGCGCTGCTCGCGCACCACGGCTCAATCCAGATCAAACGGACTGGCGGGGTTCTCCTCCACCGGCCAGTCGTCGTTAACTCCGCCGATCACCAGTTCTTCGATCTGCACCACGTCGGTGTCGAGCTGGCGCAGGGTGTTGATCAGCACGTCGAGGGCCAGGGCATCGCTGGTGCCCATGTCGAGCCAGCAGCGGGCCCATTCACCGCGGTACTCCAGCTCCCCCATGTTGTGCATCAGGGCGGGCATCGCCCGGGCCGCCGACTCCGGGTCGTAGCCCATCCAGCTGAGCTCGGCGCCCTCCTCCTGCACCTGCAGGTTCTCGGCGTTGAAGCCCCCGAGCTTGCCCAGGAAAAACCAGCTGTCGAACACGGTGTCGATGTAACCCCGTTCCCCCTGGCCGGGGGCATGGGTGAAGCGCAACCAGATCCAGCAGTTGAACGGATCGACTTCGCGGAATCGGATCTCCATCGGCGGGCCCGGCCCTGCAGGTGCCTCCATCAAACATGCTGGGGGGGCCCACCAGCCACGGCGCCCTCGATGCTGGAGCTCCGCTCGCTGCGCTATCAGCCCGCCACGGCGGCGGAACCGGTGCTGCGGGACATCAACCTCAGCCTGCCCCTCGGCCAGGCGGCCCTGGTGGCGGGGCGCAGCGGTTCGGGCAAGTCGACCCTGCTGGAGCTGATCTGCGGTCTGGCGGAGCCCAGCGGCGGCAGCATCCACTGGCACGGCGAAGCGCTCACCAGCCGGCAGCGCCGCTGGCTGTGCGGGCTGGTGTTTCAGTTTCCGGAGCGCCATTTCCTCGGGCTCACCGTGGGCCAGGAGCTGAAGCTGGGGCAACGGCGCCTGCCCTACGACACCGCCGAGGCGGTGCTCAAGCAGGTGGGGCTGGGGTCGGTGTCGTTCCAGCAGGCGCCGGAGCGGCTCAGCGGCGGCCAGCAACGGCGGCTGGCCCTGGCGGTGCAATTGCTGCGCAACCCACGGGTGCTGCTGCTGGATGAACCCACCGCCGGGCTGGATTGGTCGGTGCGCGACGAGATCCTGGAGCTGCTGGTGGAGCTGAGCCAGGAGCGGGTGGTGCTGGTGGTGACCCACGAGCCGGAGCTGTTCACCGGCCTGATCCCGGCGCAGCAGTGCTGGAGCCTCCAACGGGGGGTGCTGCAGCCGGCGCTGCAGCCCGCCTGAGGCCCGCCCGCGGCTGCATACAGTGCGCCCTGCGCTGAAGAAGCACGGGGAATGGCGGATCGGTTGGTGCGGGCAACGGCGGCCGGCGGTGGCATCCGCCTGGTGGCGGTGAGCACCAGCACCACGGCCCGCTACGCCCGCCGCCGCCATGGCCTCTCGTATCTCACCACCGCCCTGCTGGGCCGGGCGATGACCGCCGGGCTGCTGCTGGCCAGTTCGATGAAGGTGCGGCATGGCCGCGTCAACCTGCGCATCGCCTCCGATGGCCCCCTGCGGGGGCTGATGGTGGACGCGGGCCGAGACGGCACGGTGCGCGGCTATGTGGGCTGCCCGGAGCTGGAGCTCGACCTCGTCGGCGAAGCCGACGGCCACCACCACTTCGATTTCCGCCAGGCCACCGGCACCGGCTACCTGCACGTGGTGCGCGACCTGGGGGAAGGCGAACCCTTCAGCTCCACGGTGGAACTGGTGAGCGGCGGCATCGGCGACGACGTGGCCTCCTACCTGCTGCACTCGGAGCAAACCCCCTCGGCGGTGTTCGTGGGGGAGCAGATCGACAGCCGCGGCCTGCACCACTGCGGCGGCGTGCTGGTGCAGGTGCTGCCCAAGGCGGCCCAGGAGCCGGCGCTGGTGGCCCTGCTGGAGGAGCGCTGCCGCGAGATCACCGGCTTCAGCCAGAAGCTGGCGGCCTGCGAGGGCAACCTCAAGGCCCTGCTGGAGGAGATCTTCCCCGACCTCGACCCGCAGCTGCTGGAGGACGCCGAAGCCAGCCAAGACGTGACCTTCCACTGCCCCTGCAGCCGCAAGCGCAGCGTCAACGCCCTGAAGCTGCTGGGCCGCGATGAGCTGGGCCAGATGCTGCAGGAGGACGGCAAGGCCGAACTCACCTGCCACTTCTGCAATGAGGTGTACGAGGTGGGGGCCGGCGAGCTGCAGGAGTTGATCGACGAGCTCAGCGGCAGCGCCGCCTGAGCCGAGCGCCGTCGCGCGGCGGCGGTTGTTGTTGCGCAGGGTCGGGTGTCGTTGCGCGGGGGGTGTTGTTGATCTGGGTCGTGTACGGGGTCTGACCAGGGTTAGTCAGACCCCGTACAGCAGCGAGAAAAGCACCGCGCACCCACGCAGGCCCGCCAGCCCGGATGGCCGGTCACCGATCGGACGGTGTGCCGATCAGATCAACCGATCAGCAGCGCCCCGAGCACGAGCAGCACCAGCGCCGGCAGGCTCTGCACCTGCTGGGGATCGAGCGGCAGCCCCAGGGGTAGGGAGGGATCCAGCAGCCGCAGCAGCAGGCCACCAAGCACCAGGCCCAGGCTCAGCAGCAGCACGCTCCAGCCGGCGGCGGGGAGCAGGCGACCGCTGCGGCGCTGCAGGTTGACCACCGCCAGCACGGTGGCGAAGGCCAGCACCAGTTCGGCGTTGCTGGGGGGCAGCGCGACCAGCAGCCCCAGCAACACGGCCCCCACCCCAACAGGCAGCCAGCG
>CAWUND010000036.1:0-9063 GCA_963923815.1 uncultured bacterium | reverse complement strand
AGGGGTCGCCGGTGAACACGATCTTGGTGCCTTCGCCCACGCGGGTCACGATCGTTTTCACCTCGTGGGGGGTGAGGTTTTGAGCCTCATCCACCACCATGTATTGCCGCGGGATCGAGCGGCCGCGGATGTAGCTGATCGCCTCCACCTCCAGCAACCCCATGCCCTTGAGGTCGGTCCAGTTGCTGCGGGGCGGCCGGTTGCCGGCGGCGCGGCTGGAGCCCCCGGCACCGCCGGCACGGGCACCGCCCCGGGCCTCGTCGTCGGCCGTGCCCCCCAGCAGAAAATCGAGGTTGTCGATGATCGGCTGCATCCAGGGGCCCATCTTTTCCTCGAGGCTGCCGGGCAGAAAGCCGATCTCCTTGCCCAGGGAAATCACCGGGCGGGTCACCAGCAGGCGCTCATAGAGGTGCTCATCGGCCACCTGGTGCAGCCCCGCCGCCAGGGCCAGCAGCGTTTTGCCGGTGCCGGCCTTGCCCACCAGGGTGAGCAGCTGCACCGCCGGGTCGAGCAGCAGATCGAGGGCGAAGGTTTGCTCCCGGTTGCGGGCCCCCACCTTGCCCAGGCGCACCTTGCCGGCCCGCTGCAGCGGCACCAGGCTCTGGCGGCGGCCGTCGAAACGGGCCAGCAGGGTGTGGTTGGGCTGGGCCTGGTCCACCAGGGTGACCCCCTCATTGGCCTGCAGGGTCACCCCCTGGGCCGCCGGCAGCTCCGCCAGGGCCAGCGCCCCTTCGCTGCTCAGGGTGGCCATCGCCGAGGCGCTGGCACTCAGCTCACACACCCCGGGGTAGAGGTCGGCGATGTCGACCTTGTCGGTGGTGTAGTCCTGCGCCGTGAGGCCCACCGCATCGGCCTTGATGCGCAGGTTGGTGTCTTTGGTCACCAGCACCACCGGCGGCTGGTCGGCGATCAGTCCAGAGCGCAGCTGCTCGAGGGCCACCGCCAGGATGTTGTTGTCGCCGTTGCCCCCCTTCAGCTCCGGCGGCAGCTGCGCCAGGGTTTCACTGCGGCAGAACACCACCTGCAGGGTGCCGCCGTTGGCATCGATGGCCACGCCATCCGCCAGGTTGCCCTTCTCCCGCAGGCCATCCAGCAGCCGTGAAATCTGCCGGGCATTGCGGCCCTTCTCCGAGGGGTCGCGCTTGAAGCGGTCGATCTCCTCCACCACTTCGATGGGGATCACCACCGCGTTGTCTTCAAAGCGGGTGAGGGCCTGGGGGTCATGCAGCAGCACATTCGTGTCGAGAACGAAGGTCTTGCGCATGGAGGGGCTCCCGTGGCGATGCCGAAACGCTAGGAGGCTTCTTCGGCTGCAAGACCTACGCTCCCGCAGAACTCAACGCGCTGGCCTTGCATCCCCTGATCGCCGTTCTGCTGATCACCGCCCTGGTGTTCGCCCTGGCGTTGCTGTGGCTGGAGGCCCGCCACCGGCTCCGGCCCGCCTCGCCCCTGCAGCTCAGCAGCGTCGGCTGGAAGGTGAAGGAGAAGTCGGAGCAGCTGGTGGTGGTGAAGGGGCGGATCCGCATCCACAACCCCCATCGGCGCATGGAGGTGTTCGTGCCGGAGCTGCGCCTGGAGCCCACCCTGTTGGGCCGTGGCGACCTCAGCGACCTCACGGTGACCACCGCCATCACCCCCCAGCACCCCGATGAGCAGGCCCGGCCCGATGGCTATTGGTTTGCGTACATCGTCAAAGGCCGCAAGAGCACCGAGGCCGAGCTGAGCGTGCGCATCAGCGCCCCCGCCGGCACCAACCTGCGCGCCCTGCTCGACACCCTCTGGCTGCAGATCCGCTGGGTGCATTACGGCCCCTTCGGCCGCCTGGAGCGGCGTGATGCCGTGCTGGTGCCCCTGCGGCGGCCGGCCGCCGCCTCCCCCGAAAGCAGCCAATGGCGCCAGGGCGAGCGCTGCTCCGTGCTGCCGATCCGCACCCACCTGCTGGGGAGCCTGGATGATCCGGCCGAGGTGCTGCGCCACTACGCCGGTGGCGTGCTGCAACCCGGTGACGTGCTCACCATCGGTGAAACCCCCCTGGCGGTGATGCAGGGCCGCTACAACCACCCCGCCAACCTGCAGCCCTCGAGCCTGGCGCGGCTGTTGTGCCGGGTGTTCCACCCCACCAGCTCCCTGGCCACCGCCTGCGGCCTGCAGACCCTGATCGACAACGTTGGCCCCGCCCGGGTGCTGTGCGCCTGGCTGGTGGGCACCGCCCTCAAGCTGGTGGGCTCCAAGGGGTGGTTTTACCGCCTGGCCGGGGAGCAGGCCCGCCTGATCGACGACGTCACCGGCACCACACCGCCCTACGACCAAACCATCGTGCTGGGGCCCAGCGACAGCCACCAGGTGTGCCGCCAACTGGCGAGCGAGCTGGGGGTGGCCGTGGCGGTGGTGGACGTGAACGACCTGGGGCGCGTGAAGGTGCTGGCCTCCAGCCCCGGCTGCGATGAGGCCCTGCTGATGCGGGCCCTGCGCCCCAACCCCGCCGGCAACGCCAACGAGCGCACGCCGCTGGTGCTGGTTCGCCCGTAGGGCCGATCGCCCATAGCATGGGTTTAGGCCAGCTCTGGGCAGCCCGTGCCTCCCGTGCCATCCACGCCGACCACATCCAGCCCTCCGGCCGGCGGGCAGCTGTGCGTGCAGCCGCTCAAGGCGTGGCACCTGCCGCTGCTGCAAGACGGCGACTACGACGATCTGCTGCCGCTGCTGCAGCGGGCCCTGCTGCTGCAGGGACCCGAACGGCTGCTGCACAGCCTGGCGCCACGGCCCTCCCTGGCCCCAGATGTGCTGGTGGCCCACCGCGACCCCCAACAGCCCCTGGGGGTGGTGGTGAGTGAACGCTTCAACCGCAGCGGCAGCTGCTGGCAGTTGCAGCACCTGCGCAGCGGTGCCGCCTGCCTGAAGGCCGGTGAGGCGGGGCGCATGGCGGTGGAAGCGGCCTTGGTGCGGGCGGCGATCCAGCGCAGCCGCGCCGCCGCCAGCTGGATCGCCACCAGTGCCAGCGGCGACACCGTGCGGCTGGCGGCACTGCGCCAGCTGGGCTTCCAACCGCTGCGCCGCGAAACCCTGTGGCGCTGGGACCCGCCGGCCGCCGGCCCCCAACTCGACCCATCCACCCTGCCGAGCGACCTGCAGCTGAGCCGCCTCAGCCGCCGCAGCGCCGCCGACCTCTGGCAGCTGGAGCAGGCGGTGCTGCCGGCCCAACTGCGGCAGCTGCTCGACCGCAGCGTGGAGGATCTGCTCGACCAGAGCGACCAACCCAGCCTGATGCTGGTGGACGTGAACCGTCGCCAGGCGGTGGCGGGCGCCCGCCGGCTGCGCCTGGGGCAACGGCCCGTGCTGGAGATCGACCTGAGCCTGCACCCCGGCTGGTCGCATCTCCTGGGGGCGCCGCTGCAGTTGCTGTTGGAGCACTGCGGCGCCGGCGCCGAGCAGGTGCTCGTGCGGGCCGACAGCCTGGATGGCGAACGGGCCGCCTGGCTGCAACAGCTCGGCATGGCCCCAGAGGGGGAAGAGGTGTTGATGGCCCGCAGCGTGTGGCGCCGCCATGCCCCCCAGCAAACCCAGGCCATGGCCCAGCGGCTGGAGGCGGTGCTGGGGCAACTGCAGCCACGGCAACGGCCCATCCCCACACCGCTGGGGCGCTGAGTGCCGGCCTCCAGCCCTGCCCCCCGCTCGGCCCTGGCCCTGGATGTGGGGCGGCGGCGCATCGGGCTGGCGGGGTGCGACCCCCTGGGCCTCACCGTGACCCCGCTGCCGGCCCTGCGGCGCGGCCGCTACGGCGCCGACCTGGAGCAGCTGCGGGCCCTCAGCAGCCAACGGCGGGTGCAGGCGCTGGTGGTGGGGCTCCCCCTGGACAGCGCCATGCAGCCCACGGAGCAGGCGGAGCACTGCCGCCGCTACGGCGAGCGGTTGGCCCGCAGCCTGGGGTTGCCCCTGGCCCTGGTGAACGAGCACAGCAGCAGCTGGGCCGCCGCCGAAGCCCATGGCCTCCAGGGCGACCGCAGCGGCGCCCTCGACAGTGCCGCCGCGGCGCTGCTGCTGCGGCAGTGGCTGCAGGACGGCCCCGAACCCCTGCCGGTCGCCGCGGCGACCCCCGCCCTTGGCCAGGGGCCAGACGCCCAGGCATCCTGAAGGCATTCGCATCCGCCCCATGAGCTCCGACACCCCCAGCAGCAACGGCTCCGGGGATGTGCCCACCGTGTTGGTGCGCGATGCCTCCGGGCGGCAGCTGCTCTGCTTCCTGGAGCAGCTGATCCCCCTCGACGGCCACGACTACGCCCTGCTCACCCCGGTGGACACCCCCGTGTGCCTGGTGAAGATCGCGGCGGATGACGACGGCGACGACGAGGTGATCGAGGAGCTGGACGGCGCTGGCGCCATCCTCTCGGTGGCCGACGTGGTGCTGCAGGAGCACGACCTCACCCTGGTGCGTTCCGCCGTGACCCTCACCGTGAGCGGTGAACTGGAGGAGCCCGACCCCGAGGAGCTGGAGGAGGAGCTCGATGAGGAGGACGACGAGGACAGCGACCTCTACGAAATGCTGATCCAGTTCCGCCACAACGACCAGGAATACGGCCTGTTCATCCCCCTCGACCCCTTCTTCGTGGTGGCCCGGATGGTGAACGGCGAAGGGGTGCTGGTGGAGGGCGAGGAGTTCGAGCGGGTGCAGCCCCGCATCGAAGCCGAGCTGGATGAACGCGAACTGGGCGACGACTGAGGAGCGCCATCCGTGAGCCGCGCCTCCCTCACCGACCTGCTGCAGCCCGACTGGGTGGCCCAGGGCACCCTGGCGGAGCTGCCGCTCGAGCAGCTGCTGGAGCGGGGCATCCGGGCCCTGGTGCTGGATGTGGACCGCACCCTGCTGCCCCACCGCGGCTCGGAGCTGCCCCCGGCCATGGAGCACTGGCTGCGGCAGGCCCAGGCCCGGCTGCCCCTGCATCTGTTCAGCAACAACCCCTCCCGCAGCCGCATTGGCGGCGTGGCCGAGCGGCTGGGGGTGCCCTTCACCACCAGCGCCGGCAAACCACGGCGCGGGCCCCTACGGCGGGTGCTCGACGGGCTCAACCTGCCCCCCGCCCAGGTGGCCCTGGTGGGCGACCGGGTGTTCACCGATGTGTTGGCGGGCAACCGCCTGGGGCTGTTCACCGTGCTGGTGAAACCGGTGAATGCCCAGGGGGAACCCTGCCGCCATGACCGCTGGCAGCGCCTCGAGGTGCAGCTGGCCCGGCTCTCGGGGGCACCGATCAGCTGAGATGGGAACCCGCCGGGTGATCAAGGTGGGCACGAGCCTGCTGCGGGGCTCGCCGGAGCGCGGCACCGAGGCGGTGATTGGCGACCTCGCCACAAGCCTGTGCGGCCTGTGGCAGCGGCAGCAGCCCGTGGTGCTGGTGACCAGCGGCGCCGTGGGGCTTGGCTGCCACGCCCTCGGCCACGGGCAGCGCCCCAGCGAACTGGAGGCCCTGCAGGCCGCCGCCGCCGTGGGCCAGGGCCGCCTGATGACCCTCTACGACCAAGCCTTTGCCCGCCAGGGCCGCTGCGTGGCCCAGGTGCTGCTCACCCGCAGCGACCTGGCCTCGCGCCGCCGCTACCAAAACGCCTGCCGCACGCTCGAGCAGCTGCTGGCCTGGGGGGTGACCCCGGTGATCAACGAAAACGACACCCTGGCCACCGAAGAGCTGCGCTTCGGCGACAACGACACCCTCTCCGCCCTGGTGGCGGTGGCGGTGGGGGCCGATGAACTGGTGCTGCTCACCGACATCGACAGCCTCTACAGCGGCGACCCCCGCAGCGACGCCGACGCCAAGCCGATCCCCGTGGTGAACAGCCTGGAGGAGCTGGAGGCCCTCAGCGGTGCCGCCAAGGGCGGCGGCCGCTGGGGCACCGGCGGCATGACCACCAAACTGGCGGCCGCGCGGATCGCCACCGCCAGCGGCATCCAGGTGCGGTTGGCGGATGGCCGTGACCCCCAGGTGCTCGAGCGCCTGCTGGCGGGGGAGGCCGTGGGCACCCTGTTTCGCGCCAGCGACACCCCCCTCAGCAACCGCAAGGGCTGGCTGGCCCACGCCCTGCTGCCCAAGGGTTCGATCACCGTGGATGCCGGCGCCGAGCAGGCCCTGCTCAGGGAGGGGGCCTCGCTGCTGGCGGCGGGGGTGCGGGCGGTGGAGGGCGACTTTGACCGCCACGATCCGGTGCGGGTGCTCAGCCTCGATGGCCGTGAGCTGGCCCGCGGCCTCAGCGCCATGGACAGCGCTGAGCTCGAGCAGCGCAAGGGGCAGCGCGGCCTGGTGGTGCACCGCGATCAGCTGGTGCTGATCCCCTAGCCAGCGGCCCTACGATCCGCCCGACGGCCCGGGGTTCCATGCGCTTCAGCGACCTGCTCAACCGCCTCAGCGAAGTGCAGGCCAGCGGCGGACTGGGCAGCACCGCCCTGGCCCACCACCTGGGGCAGGATCCGGAGCTGCGGGCCGCCGCCGCCCTCGATCAGGCCCAGTCGGGCCAGCTGAGCTTCCTGGAGCCGGGCAACGCCCTGGCGGCGGCCCTGGCCGCCAGCCAGGCCACCGCCCTGCTGCTGCCCGCCAAGGGGGAGGAGGCCGCCGCCCTGCAGAGCCAGGCCACGGCGGCGGGCATGGCCTGGATCGCCCTGGCGGATCCGCGGCTCGGCTTCGCCGAAGCGCTCGACGCCCTCTACCCCCGCCAGCCCAAACCGGCCGGCATCCACGCCAGTGCGGTGGTCGACCCCTCCGCCGTGGTGGGCATGGGCAGCCATGTGGGGGCCTTCAGCGTGATCGGCGCCCAGGTGCAGATCGGCAGCGGCTGCACCATCCACCCCCAGGTGGTGATCTACGACGACGTGCAGATCGGCGACGGCTGTGAACTGCACGCCGGCGCCGTGCTGCACCCCGGCTCCCGGCTGGGCCGCGGCTGCGTGGTGCACTCCAATGCGGTGGTGGGCAGCGAAGGCTTTGGCTTTGTGCCCACCGCCAGCGGCTGGCGCAAGATGCCCCAAACCGGCCTGGTGGTGCTGGAAGACGGCGTGGAGGTGGGCTGCGGCAGCACCATCGACCGCCCGTCGGTGGGCGAAACCCGCATCGGCGCCGGCACCAAAATCGACAACCTGGTGCACGTGGGCCACGGCGTGACCACCGGCAAGGGGTGTGCCCTCGCAGCCCAGGTGGGGATCGCCGGTGGGGCACGGCTCGGCAACGGCGTGATCCTGGCGGGCCAGGTGGGCCTGGCCAACAAGGCGGTGATGGGCGACCGCTCGATCGCCTCCTCGAAATCGGGCATCCACGGCGAAGTGGCCGCCGGCGAGGTGGTGAGCGGCTACCCCGCCATCCCCAACCGCCTGTGGCTGCGCTGCTCCGCCGCCTTCAACAAACTGCCGGAGCTCACCAAGGCCATCCGCCAGCTGGAGAAGGGCCGCAACTAAGCAGGCCCACACCGGCACGTAGCCTCGGCGCCGGCTGCCGCAGACCACCATGACCAGCTACCGGATCACCCTGCTCCCCGGCGATGGCATCGGGCCGGAGATCACGGCGGTGGCCCGGCAGCTGCTGGATGCGGTGAGCCGCCGCCACGGTTTTGAGCTGATCTACAACGAGCAGCCCATGGGCGGCTGCGCCATCGACGCCACCGGCGAGCCCCTGCCCGCCAGCACCCTCGAGGCCTGCCGCGACTCCGACGCCGTGCTGCTGGCGGCCATCGGCTCGCCCCAATACGACAGCCTCCCCCGGGAGAAGCGCCCCGAAACCGGCCTGCTGGGGCTGCGGGCCGGCCTGGGGCTGTTCGCCAACCTGCGGCCGGTGAAGATCATTCCGGCCCTGATCGATGCCTCCACCCTCAAACGCGAGGTGATCGAAGGGGTCGACCTGCTGGTGGTGCGGGAGCTCACCGGCGGCGTGTACTTCGGCACCCCCAAGGGGCGGGTGGAGGCCAACGGCCGCGTGCGCGGCTTCAACACCATGGCCTACTTCGACGACGAGATCGACCGCATCGCCAAGGTGGGCTTCGACCTGGCCCAACAGCGCAGCGGCCGCCTCTGCAGCGTCGACAAGGCCAACGTGCTCGACGTGAGCCAGCTCTGGCGCGACCGGGTGGAGGCCCTGCACGCCGCCAGCTATCCCGGCGTGGAGCTCAGCCACATGTATGTGGACAACGCCGCCATGCAGCTGGTGCGCAACCCACGCCAGTTCGACGTGCTGCTCACCAGCAACCTGTTTGGCGACATCCTCAGCGATGAGGCCGCCATGCTCAGCGGTTCGATCGGCATGCTGCCCTCGGCCTCCCTGGGCTCCAGCGGCCCCGGCCTGTTCGAGCCGATCCACGGCTCCGCCCCCGACATCGCCGGCCAGGACAAGGCCAACCCGATGGCCATGGTGCTCAGCGCCGCCATGCTGCTGCGGGTGGGGCTCCAGCAGGATGCCGCCGCCGCCGCCCTGGAGCAGGCGGTGGACCGGGTGCTGGCCCAGGGCCTGCGCACGGGCGATCTGATGGCCGAGGGCTGCACCCTGGTGGGCTGCCGCGCCATGGGCGATCACCTGCTGGCGGCCCTGGAGGGCTAAGCCGGGCGGCGACCTGCCAAACTCGCCGCAGTTCTGCGGTTCCTGCGCATGTCGAAGCGTCACCCGGTTGTGGCTGTCACCGGTTCTTCCGGCGCAGGCACCAGCACCGTCAAGCGGGCCTTCGAGCACATCTTCAAGCGCGAAGGCATCACCCCGGCCGTGGTGGAGGGCGACAGCTACCACCGCTATGAGCGCGGCCCCATGAAGGAGGCCATGGCCTCAGCCCTGGCCAAGGGGGAAAACTTCTCCCACTTCGGCCCTGAGGCCAACCTGTTCGACAAGCTCGAGGAGCTGTTCCGCAGCTACGGCCAAACCGGCGGCGGCCAGAAGCGCTACTACCTGCACTCCGTGGAGGAGGCGGCTGAGCACAACGCACGCCTGGGCACCAACCTCGAGCCCGGTCAGTTCACCCCCTGGGAATCCATCCCCTCCGGCACCGACCTGCTCTTCTACGAAGGCCTGCACGGCGGCGTGAAGGGTGACGGCTACGACGTGGCTGGCC
>CAWUND010000035.1:0-9284 GCA_963923815.1 uncultured bacterium | reverse complement strand
ACGGGCTCACGATCCTGCTGGTGGAGCAGAACGCCCAAGCCGCCCTGGAGATCGCAGACCGCGGCTATGTGCTCGATGCAGGCACCCTCACCCTGGAGGGCACGGCGGCCGAACTGCTGGGCAACCCTGCCCTGCGCGAGGCCTACCTGGGCAGCGGCTGACGCCCAAAGCCGCCTAGGGGCGCTCCGGCACCGCCGCCGCATCCAAGCGCCGGGGATCCGCCACCCCCAGGCTGCCGCGGCCATCGGGCAGCCACTCCACGGAATTGGCCGAGCCCATGGCGGGGGTGAGCACCAGCCGGTGGCCCCGCTGCTGGAGCAGGCGCTGGGTGTCTGGGCTGAGGCCCTCCTCGATGCTGATCTGATCGGGCCAGAGCTGGCTGTGGATGCGGGGGGCCGCCACGGCCGACGCCAGGTTGAGGCCATGCACCAGCCGGTTGAGCAGCACCTGCAGCACCGTGGTGATGATGCGGCTGCCGCCGGGGCTGCCGGTGGCCAGGAGCGTCGTGCCATCCCCCCGGAGCACCAGCGTGGGAGTCATGGAACTCAGCGGCCGGCGGCCCGGGGCGATGGCGTTTTGGCCGCCCTGGCGCAGGCCATAGGCGTTGGCCGCACCGGGCTTGGCGGTGAAATCGTCCATCTCGTTGTTGAGCAGGAACCCGCCCCCGGGCACGCTGATACCGCTGCCATAGGCGGTGTTGAGGGTGGTGGTGAGGGCCACCAGGCCGCCGTCGCGGTCGGCCACCGACAGGTGGGTGGTGTTGATGCCCTCCGCCACTGGGCTGGGCTCGGCCTCGAGCTGCGCGGCGGGGCGATGGCGGTCGGCGCGGATGCGTTGCCGTTGCGCGGCCGCATAGCCACCGCTGAGGAGCCGATCCAGGGGCATCGCCACCTGGTCGGGGTCGCCCAGCAGGCGGTTGCGATCGCGGTAGGCCAGGTTCATGGCCTCCACCATCGGGTGCAGGCTGGCGGCGCTGTTGAGGCCCGTGGAGGCGAGGTCCAGCGGCTCCAGCACCTGCAACAGCTGCAGCAGGGTGGCCCCACCACCGCTGGGGGGCGGCATGGTGAGCACCCGATGGCCGCGGAATGGCGCCGAGAGCGGTGTCATCCAGGGGGCGCGGTAGGCGGCGAGGTCGGCGGCGCTGATCAATCCGCCGCGCTGGAGCATCAACCGCACCAGGGCCTGGCCCAGGCGCCCCCGATAGAAACAGCTCGCCCCCTCGCGGGCGATGCAGCGCAGGCTCGCCGCCAGCTGCGGCTGGCGCAGGGTGTCGCCAGGGCGGAACGGCGCCCCCCCCGGTTTCGTGAACTGGCGGGCACTGGTGGGATCCGCCCGCAGCAGCGGAGCGGCGGCCTGAAGCGATGCGCTCAATTCAGCCCCCACCGGGAAACCGCGCTCCGCCAGGGCGATGGCCGGGGCCATCACCTCCGCCAACGGCAGGCAGCCATAGCGGGCCTGCACCTGGGTGAGCCCCGCCACACTGCCGGGCACGGCGCTGCTCAGGGGGCTGCGCAGGGCCCGCTCGCGGTTGACGCTGCCGTCGGGGTTGAGGAACAGATCGGCCCGGGCCGCCCGGGGAGCGGTTTCCCGGAAATTGAGGGCCACCGTCTCACCCCGGCCGATGGGGATCGCCTGCGGCGGCGAGGCCCCCCGCGCCACCGCCGGGCAGGTGCTGATGGGGCCGGAGCGCGGCAGCCAGAGCACCAGAAAGCCGCCGCCGCCAAGGTTGCCCGCCTGGGGCAGCGTGACCGCCAGGGCAAAGGCGGTGGCCACCGCCGCATCCACCGCATTGCCGCCGCGGCGCAGCACGGCAGCCCCCACCGCGGCGGCGCGGGCCTCCTGGGCCGCCACGATGCCGCCGCCGGAGGGGATCGGCTGGAAGCGCTGCGCTTGCTCCTGCAGCAGGTTGGGGGCGGGCATCGCCAAGGGCTGGGCCTGGGCGGGCACGGCCAGCAGCAGCAACACCGCCGTGCAGATCGACGCCCTCATGGCACCCCGTAGCCGCCGCCACCCGGGGTGGCGATGCGCACCCGATCCCCCGGCGCAAGCTCCACCACGGCACAGCCCCCGAGGGGCTGTTCGCAACCTTCAGCCCGAATCAAGGAGTTGGCACCACGGGCGCCATCGGCGCCGCCCGACAAGCCAAAGGGCGCCTGCTCACGGCTGCCGGTGAGCAGCGACACGGTGAGGGGCTCCAGGGCCGTTAGCTCCCGCAGCACCCCATCACCCCCGCGCCAGCGGCCGGCGCCGCCACTGCCGCGGCGAATGGCGAAGCGCTCCAGCCGCACCGGCAAGCGCTGCTCCAGGATCTCCGGATCGGTGAGCCGCGAATTGGTCATGTGGCTCTGCACCGCCGATGCCCCATCGAAGCCTTCCCCCGCTCCGGTGCCACCGCAGATCGTTTCGTAGTACTGGCAGCGGTCGTTGCCGAAGCTGAGGTTGTTCATGGTGCCCTGGGCCGCGGCCATCACCCCCAGCGCAGCAAACAGGGCATTGGCCACCGCCTGGGAGGTTTCCACATTGCCCGCCACCACCGCCGCCGGCGGCTCGGGGTTGAGCAAACAGCCCCGGGGCACCACCAGCTCCAACGGCTCAAAACAGCCGGCATTGAGCGGGATCGGCTCCTGCACCAAGCATCGAAACACATAGAGCACCACCGCCTTGGTGATCGACAGGGGGGCATTGCGGTTGTTGGGCTGCTGCGGTGCCGTGCCGCTGAAGTCGATGCGGGCACAACGGCGACGGCGGTCGACCCGCACGGCCACAGCAATGTCCAGCCCCCCATCCATGCGCACGCGGGCCTCGCCATCCATGAGGCGATCCAGCACGCGGCGCACCGCCTCGGCCGCATGGGCCTGCACCTGGGCCATGGCCCCCTGCACGACCCCAGGCCCCTCCGCCGCCATCAGCGCCTGAAGCCGCTCCACCCCCAGCTGATTGGCCGCCAGCTGGGCCTGCAGATCCGCCAGCAACTGATCCGGGTTGCGGGCCGGGTGGGGGCCCTGCTGGAGCCGTTCACGCCACAACGGCTCCAGCAGCTCGCCATGGCGCAGCAGGGGAACGTTGTCGAACAGCAACCCCTCCTCCTCGATGCGGCGGCTGTGGGGGGGCATGGAGCCGGGGGTGATCCCGCCCACGTCGGCATGGTGGCCGCGGCTGGCCACAAAGCCCCGCAGGCGATCCCCCTCGAACACCGGCGTGATCACGGTGAGATCCGGCAGATGGGTGCCGCCATTGAATGGGTTGTTGGACACCACCGCATCCCCCGGCTCCAGGGGCCCATGCTCGCCGCGCTGCACGGCCGCCAGCAGGGCCCGCACGCTCTCGCCCATGGATCCCAGATGCACGGGGATGTGCGGGGCATTGGCCACCAAACCACCGGCCGCATCAAACAGGGCGCAGGAAAAATCCAAGCGCTCCTTGATGTTCACCGACGCGCTGGTTTGCTGAAGCCGCGTGCCCATCTGCTCGGCGATGGCCGTGAAGCGATGGCTAAACAGCTCCAGCCGGATCGGATCGAGGGGTGAAGCCACGGCCTGCGCAGGCCGTCGTGGCGGGGCGCTCTCCGCTGGCCTGCGCTCCAACAGCAGCTCCCCCCCTGGCAAACAGCGACCCAACCACCCCGGGGGCAGCAGGATCGTGCCCGTGGATTCAGCGATCAGGGCCGGCCCCTCCAACCGCTGCTCCGGCTGCAGCTGCGCGCGTTGCCAAAGCCGTGCGGCTCGCCAGCCCCCCTCGCCATACAGCTCAATCGGCTCGCCCTCCTGCGGGGCAGCGCCCACGGAGGGCGGGGGCGCTGCCCCCGCCAGGGATTCGGCTGGCCAACACAGCTGCAGCGTGAGGCGATCCACCACCAGCTGGGCCACCCCATCCCCGCCGGGCAGGTGGCCGAAGCGGCGACCGTAGGCCTGCCCAAAGGCGTGCTGCAGATCGCGGCAACAGGCGTGCTCCGGCCAGGGCAGCGCCAGCACCTGGTCACGCCCCGCCAGGCGCAGCTGCAGCAGACGCTCCAACCGGGCGGTCTCGGCACCGGCCTGTCGTTGCAGCATCGCCTGGGCGCGCCGCTCGAGGGCCTCCAGCACGGGCGCGCTGAGCGGTTGCTCCACCGCCTCCTCCAGCAGCAGCCCCTCATCCGCCAGGCCCATGCCATAGGCCGAAAGCACCCCCGCCAGGGGGTGCAACAGCACCTGCCCCATGCCCAGCAACTCGGCCAGGGCACAGGCGTGCTGGCCGCCGGCCCCACCAAAACTGCACAGCACCGCCTGGCGAAGGTCGTGGCCCCGCTGGATCGAGATGCGTCGGATCGCCTCAGCCATGCGCTCCAGGGCCACCGCCAAGGCCCCCTCCGCCGCCTGCTCGGGGGTGCAGCCCATGGATTGGGCCAGCTGCGCAAACCCGGCCGCCACCACCGCCGCATCCAACGGCTGATCCCCGGTGGCACCGAACACCGCCGGGAACTGCTCGGGCCGCAGCCGCCCCAGCAGCAGGTTGGCGTCGGTGAGGGTGAGCGGGCCGCCGCGGCGGTAACAGGCGGGCCCCGGCACGGCGCCCGCCGACTGCGGCCCCACCGCCAGTCGCAGCCCATCGAAGTGCAGCTGGGAGCCACCACCGGCGGCCACCGTGTGGATCTCCAGCATCGGCGCCTGGATCGGCACACCATCCAGCTCCACCTGCTCCCGCCTCGGCCAAGGGCCCTCGCAGTAACAGACATCCGTGGAGGTGCCGCCCATGTCGAAACCAACGATGCGGCCGAACCCGGCGGCGGCCGCCGTGCGCACCGCCCCCACCAGCCCTCCGGCGGGTCCGGAGAGGATCGTGTCTTTCGCCCGCAGCTGCGCCGGGGCCCTGAGCACACCGCTCGACTGCATCACCCGCAGGGGCACCGCGGGCCCGAGAGCGCCCTGCACCTGCTGCAGATAGGCCTGCAGCACCGGGGCCACCGCCGCCTCCAGCACCGTGGTGTGGCCGCGGGGCACCAGCCGCGGCAACGGACTCACCTGGTGGGAGAGGGCGACCTGCCCAAACCCCAACCCCTCCAGCCAGGAGCCGAGGGCCCGCTCATGGCTGCCATTGGTGGTGCTGTGCAACAGGGCAACGGCAACGCTGGTGTAGCCATCGGCACGGGCCTGGAGCAACAGCGCACGCAATGGCGCATCCAGCCGCAGCGGCTCCAGCTCATCACCATTGGCCGCCAGGCGCCCAGCCACCTCCACCACGCGATAGGGGAGCGGCTGGGCCCGGCGAATCTCCAGGGCAAACAACTCGGGGCGGTGCTGATCGCCGATCTCCAGCAGATCCGCGAAGCCCCGGTTGATCAGCAACAGGGTGGGGGCGCCCTTGCGCTCCAAAAACGCGTTGGTGGCCACGGTGGTGCCCAGGCGCACCTCCTCGATCAAACCCGCCGGGATCGCCGCCCCAGGGGCCTGCGGCAAGTGCAGGATGCGGCGAATGGCGCGCACCGCTGGATCGCCAGCCGCCTCGGGCTGCTCCGACAACACCTTCTCCACCCGCAGCTCCCCAGCGGGACTGCGGGCCACCACATCGGTGAAGGTGCCGCCGCGATCAATCCAGAACCGCCAGCCGGCGGGCATCAGCGGTAGTTCTGGAACTGCAGGGGCACCTCCACGTCCTGCGCCTTGAGCAGGGTGATGGCGGCTTGGAGGTCGTCCTTGCTTTTGCCGGTGATGCGCAGGGTGTCGCCCTGGATCGCCACCGTGACCTTCTTGAGCTCATCGCGCACGGTTTTGCTCAGCTGCTTGGCCAGCTCCTGGCTGAGGCCCTTGCGCAGCTTCACCACCTGCTTGAGCCGATTGCCGCCCACGGGCTCGGGGGTCTGGAAGTCGAAGATCTTGAGCGACAGGTTGCGCTTGGTGGCCTTCTGGCGCAACACGTCTTCCACCGCCTGGAGGGTCATGTCGCTGGCGGTGGTGATCGTGAAACTGCCCTCCTCCAGGTCGATCTCGGTGTTGGAGTCCTTGAGGTCGTAGCGGGTGGACACGTCGCGGCGCACCTGGTCGAGGGCGTTCACCAGCTCCTGACGGTCGAAATCGGAGACGACGTCAAAGGAATAGGAGTCGGCCATGGAACAGCGGTGGGCGAGGAGCACACCCTAGAAAAGGGGGATCCCTTTGCCTGCGCCACCGCGGCGCTGAACTGCGTGGACGTGAGCTTTGCCTGGTCGCTGCTGCTCACCGCCGGCGTGGTGGTCGCCAGCATCGTGCCCCTGGGGGCGGCCCGCTCCCAGGCCAACTTCCAGCTGAGCGACCTGGCGGCCCCGCGGGCCATGGCCGACCGGCTGCCGGAGTGGGGCAAGCGGGCCAACTGGGCCCACCTCAACAGCTTCGAGGCCTTCACCCTGTTCGCCCCGGCGGCCCTGCTGTGCCTGATCACCCAGGTGCACAACCCGATCGCCACGGCCGCCGCCTGGATCTACCCCGGCCTGCGGCTGGTGTACATCGCCGCCTATGTGGCCAACCTGCCGCCGCTGCGCTCCCTGTGCTGGGCGGGGGGGATGGTGTGCACCGGGGTGCTCTACCTGGAGGGGCTCAAGGCAGCCCTCGCAGCGAGCTAGTCGAAGTACATCAGGCTCACCACCTTGCCCATGTCTTCAGCGGTGCGGCAGCTGGCGATCAGGGTCTCGCTGTCGTGGAAGGCGTAACAGATCAGTTGATCGCAGCGGCGGATGATCTCCTGGTTGCAGAGGCTGCTGGCCATGGGCAGGGGCAGCTCGTCGTTTTCGGGCTTCTCCACCAGGTGCAGCACCCGATCGAGTTGGTCGCGCGATTCCCGCGGCTGACGCTCCAGGCTCTGGGGCAGCAACACCGTGAGCCGTGAGGCGTCCACCTCCAACACGCCACGGATCACCGCCGCATTCACCCCTTGGGAGCCGGAGGTGATCAGGCTGTGGCCCTCCTGGGCGAGGGAGCGGGCCACCAGTTCCACCAGATGCACCGACACCACGGGCACGTGGCGGCTGCCGAGGATGGCGATGCGGCGTTTGCTGCGGTCCTGCAGCATGGCCAGCTCCTGGGCCAGCGTGTCAATCCGGTCGAGGGCCGGGATGTCGAGGGACCGGGTCAACGCACGCCACCTGCTGACAGCTCGAAACTAGCAGTGGTCAAGCGGCCACCGGCAGTTGCAGCCGGGCCAACAGCGGCTGGAAATTGCAGTGCTCCTCCACCAGCCGGAAAGCAAAGGTGGCCTTCACGGATTCGTGCAGGCGCACGTGGCCGAAGGTGCTCTCCACCACCTCCACGGTGGTGAGGGTGTCGTGCTCCACCTTGAGCAGGGGCACCTCCAGCTCTTCCGCCCGGGAAATCAGCTGGGGCAGGGGTTCACCGGCGCCCGTGAGGATCAGGCATTGGGTGGAGGCCTCCAGGGCCGCCAGCTGGATGTCGGTGCGATCAGCACCTGTGACCACCGCCATGTTGCGGCGGCGGCGGAAAAACTCCATGGCGGAGTTCACGTTCATGGCACCGATGGAGAGGGTCTCCACCAGCAGGTCGAGGCGGTCGTGGCAGCAGAGCACCCGGGCATCGAGACGCCGCACCAACTCCTCCACCGTGACGCTGCGCAGCAATGGCGAGCGGGGCATCACCCCCAACACCGGCAGCCCCAGCTGCTCGAGGGCGGGCACCACATCGGCCCGCAACGCCTCCACCTGCTCCGGCGGCACCCCGTTGAGCACCACACCGCAAAGCAGATCCCCCAGCTGCCGCTGGGCCGCCAACAGCGGCTCCACACTGCTGCACGCCTCCCAGGCATGCACCAACACCACCGGCGCCTGCAGCCCCTGGGCCACCTGGGCCAGGCTCAGGCCATAGAGCAGCCCATCGTGCAAATGGCCGGAGGCCTCCAGCAGGGTGAGGCCCTCCCCACCGGCCTGCAGCCGCTGGCGCAAGCGTTCGAAGCCCTCGCCGGCCTCCAGATCGCCCGAGAGCAGCCGCTGCCGGGCCGTGTCGCTGCCCTGTCGATGCACCGAGGGCACCAGTTGATCGTCCGACAGGCCGAGGATCTGGCCCACGAAACGCACGTCGTCGTCGATCAACTCCGCCCCATCCGGGGTGGCCTCGGTGCTGTCGGCCAAGGGTTTGCCGAGGCGCACCGCCACCCCCTGTTGCAGGAGCAGTCTCGCCAGGCCAAGCACCACCGCAGACTTGCCGCTGAAGGCCTGGCAGGAGCCGATCAGCAGTGCCCGGGGCTGATCACCTGGTTGACCCATGCGAGCAACGCTGTTCGGGCGAATCTAGGCTGATCTGGCGGCAGCCCAACAGCCCCGATGGTTCAGCTGCCCCTGCAGGGACGCACCGTGGCGGTCACCGGAGCCGGCGGCAGCCTGGGCCTGGCCCTGCTGCGGGAGCTGCACCGCCAGGGGGCGTCGCTGGTGGCCCTCACCACCCGCCTTGACCCCCTGCAGCTGACCGACAACGGCGGCAACGCCATCCCCCTGCGGCAGGTGAGCTGGAGCTGCGGCGAGGAGGAGGCCCTCAACCCGGTGCTGGCGGAGTGCGACCTGTTGGTGGTCAACCACGGCTTCAACAGCCACGGCGACCGCAGCGCCGCCGCCGTGGAGGCGTCGCTGCAGATCAATGCGCTGAGCAGCTGGCGGCTGCTGGAGCTGTTTGCCCGCCTGGCCCAGGCCGACCCGCCGGATCGCCCCAGGCGCGAACTGTGGATGAACACCTCGGAGGCCGAAATCCAAGCAGCGGTGAGCCCGCTCTATGAGCTGAGCAAGCGGTTGCAGGGGCAGCTGCTGAGCCTGCGCAGCCTGGATCTGGCGGGGCCCAAGCTGCGCATCCGGCGGCTGGTGCTGGGGCCCTTCCGCTCCGCCCTCAACCCGATCGGCGTGATGGACGCCACGTTTGTGGCCCGGGAAATCCTGCGGCAGGTGGGTTGGAACTGCAGCCTGGTGATCGTCACCCCCAACCCCCTCACCTACGTGCTGATGCCCCTGGCCAGCCTGAGCCGCTGGCTGTATTTCTCCGTGATGAGCCGGCCCAGCCCCTAGGGGCAGCGCTCAGAAGTCAGCGCTCAGAAGTCACGGTCGGTGAGGATCTCGCAGCCGTCGCTGGTAACAGCAATGGTGTGCTCCCACTGGGCGGAGAGGCCGCCATCCACGGTCACCACGGTCCAGCGGTCTTTGAGGGTGCGGCACACCTTGCTGCCGGCATTGAGGATCGGCTCCACCGCGAGGGTCATGCCAGCCCGCAACTTCATGTTGGGCAGCTCCCGGGTGCGGTAGTTGAACACCGAGGGCTCCTCGTGCAGGTTGCGGCCCACGCCAT
>CAWUND010000034.1:0-9331 GCA_963923815.1 uncultured bacterium | reverse complement strand
ACTACCTGGCCCTGCCGGCGGTGGGGGTGGAGCTGCGCAACCGCCTGGCCGACAAAAACGTGAGCCTCACCCTGCCCAGCCAGCGGGTGGATCGCTTCGACGACAACATCGCCCACATCCTGGGGGGCACCCGCAAGGCCGGGCTCACCTTCGCGCCTGAAGCGGGCAGCCAGCGGCTGCGCGACATCGTGAACAAGGGGCTCACCGACGCCGAACTGCTGCGGGGCATCCGCACCGCCATGGAGAGCGGCTACCGCAAGGTGAAGCTCTATTTCATGATCGGCCTGCCGGGGGAAACCGACGCCGATGTGATCGGCATCGCCGACACCTGCCGCTCGCTGCAGCAGCAATGCCGCGACCTCGGCCGCCTGGAGCTGAATCTGACGATCAGCAACTTCACCCCCAAACCCCACACCCCCTTTCAGTGGCACAGCGTGAGCACGGCGGAGTTCCGCCGCCGCCAGCAGCTGCTGCGCGATGCCCTAAGGCCCCTGCGCGGGCTCAAAACCAATTACACCGACGTGCGCCTCTCGGCCATGGAGGACTTCGTGGGCCGCGGCGACCGCCGCCTGGCCCCGGTGATTGAAGCCGCCTGGCGCGATGGGGCCGGCCTCGATGCCTGGTTTGAAGCGGCTGATCGCACCTACGGCGCCTGGACCGGCGCGATCGAAGCCGCTGGCCTGGGGGGCCGCTACCGCGCCCTGGAGCTGGGGGAGTGGTCGGCGGCGGCGGGGATGGATGCCGATGATCTGGCGGCCTTCTGCCGCCAGCCCCTGCCCTGGGACCACATCGATTCCGGGGTGGACAAAACCTGGCTGGCGGAGGATCTGCAACGGGCCCTGGCGGCTGCGGTGGTGCCCGATTGCTCCTTTGAGGGCTGCAGCAGTTGTGGGGTGTGCGGCCCGGAGCTGGGCCACAACGTGGTGGTGCCGCCGCCACCGATCCCGCCCCAGACCCCGCAGCGGGCCCCCGCCAGTGAGCGGGCCCAACGGCTGCGCTTCCGCTTCAGCAAGACCGGATCCCTGGTGCTGCTGAGCCATCTCGATTTGGTGCGGCTCCTGGAGCGGGCCCTGCGCCGTTCGGGGTTGCCGGTGAGCTTCACCGGTGGGTTTCACCCCCTGCCGCGGGTGCAGTTTGGCCTCGCCCTCCCCCTGGGGGTGGAGGCCCATGGGGAATGGATGGATGTGGAATTCGCCCAGCCGTTGCCCGCCGAGGCGGCCCGCTTGGCCCTGCAGGAGCAACTGCCGGTGGAGTTTCAGTTGCTGAGCGTGCAGGAGGTGCCGGTGTCGGGCCCCAGCCTCTCCCAGTGGATCGTGGCGTCCGATTGGGCCCTGGTGCTGCAGCCGGTGGCGGGGCCTGGGCTGCCCTTGCCGGCTTGGCAGGCCGCTGCGGAGGCCTTGCTGGCCGCCGACAGCTGGATCTGGCATGACACCGACAAAAAGGGCCGGCCTCGCCAACGGGACTGCCGCCCGTTCCTGCAGCAGCTGCACCTGGAGGCGGGCGAGCAGCCAGGCCAGATCGCCGTGCATGTTCAAGCCGTGGTGGACCCCACGGGCCGCAGCCTGCGGCCCGAGCAGCTGCAGCACTGGTTTGCTGAACGCCTGCAGATGCCCCTCGATCTGGTGCAGCTGCGGCGCCTCGCCCTGCAGCTGTCGCCTGACGCTGAAGCCCCCAATCAACCGTGCTAATTTCAATTCAGACGGCAGATCTGCGGCCTGATTACTGGCTCGCCTGATCGCTCCTCCGGCCCACTCCTCCCGACCGATCACGACCCGATCACGTCGCAAGGATCCCCGGGCTTGGATGAGGTTCCGCAACAGCTTTCTTGAATCCGATTCCTGAAGGCGGTCCGTTGTGGATCCGTTCAGACGGACACCCATTTCCCGGTTTCCGCGCCCTATCGCCGCTCAACCAGCAGGTTTCTGCCGGTTCAGGCCCCCGGTGCATGGTCCAGGCCCCGCTCGGTCCTCGCCCCGCCAGTTCGATCCATTCCGATTCCATGTCGCCTTCGGCGGCCCCGCCCTTCGGTAGCCCCGCCCTGCGGCGGTGCCCTCCGGATGCTCGTTTCCTTCAGCGCAACCCGCTCGACTCCCACCCCCCGCGTTGCTCAGCCTGAGTTCTTCCAACGCCGCCTGTGTTGTTCAGCTGGGGCATCAGCGATGCCTCCCTGGTGCAGGCCCGTGGTTTGCGGGATGTCGCCCCCGGTGCGCTTCACCCTTTCCGACCTGCCCCCAGCGGGTCCTCGTCTGACCTTCCATGCCCCAGCAGATCGTCATCGCTGAGCAGCTGCGGATCGCCGCCGTTCTCACCGATGAGCGCGTTGATGAACTTGTGGTGGCCCAGGGCCGCTACCAGATCGGCGATGTGTACCTCGGCACCGTGGAAAACGTGCTGCCGGGCATTGACGCCGCCTTCGTGAACATCGGCGAAGGTGAAAAGAACGGCTTCATTCATGTCACCGACCTCGGCCCCCTGCGGCTGAAGAAGGGCACGGTGGGCATCACCGAATTGCTCGAGCCGCGCCAGAAGGTGCTCGTGCAGGTGATGAAGGAGCCCACCGGCACCAAGGGCCCCCGGCTCACCGGCAACCTCACCCTGCCGGGCCGTTTCCTGGTGCTCCAGCCCCACGGCCAGGGGGTGAACATCTCGCGGCGGATCAACGCCGAAAGCGAGCGCAACCGCCTGCGGGCCCTGGGGGTGCTGATCAAGCCCCCGGGCGCTGGCCTGCTGGTGCGCACCGAGGCCGAAGGGGTGAGCGAAGAGCAGCTGATCGACGACCTCGAAGCCCTGCTGCGCCAGTGGGAGGCGATTCAGACCGCCGCCGAAACGGCCAATCCGCCGGTGCTGCTCAACCGCGACGACGACTTCATCCATCGCATCCTGCGCGACCACTTCAACCCCGAGGTGGCCCGCATCGTGGTGGATTGCGCCGATGGCATCTCCCGTGTGCAGGCGTTCCTGGGGGCCGACCAGGCCCAGGTGCAGGTGGAACTCCACCCTGAACCGGCGGAGTTGCTGGAGCATTTCAAGGTCAACGCCGCCATCCGGGATGCCCTCAAGCCCCGGGTGGATCTGCCCTCGGGCGGCTACGTGATCATCGAGCCCACCGAGGCCCTCACGGTGATCGATGTGAACTCCGGCTCGTTTACCCGCTCGGCCAATGCCCGCGAGACGGTGCTGTGGACCAACACCGAGGCGGCCACGGAAATCGCCCGCCAGCTCAAGCTGCGCAACATCGGCGGTGTGGTGATCATCGACTTCATCGACATGGAGTCGCGCCGCGACCAGCTGCAGGTGCTGGAGCACTTCACCGCCGCCATGCGCCACGATTCGGCCCGCCCCCAGATCGCCCAGATCACCGAACTGGGCCTGGTGGAGCTCACCCGCAAGCGCCAGGGCCAGAACATCTATGAGCTGTTCGGCCGCGCCTGCCCCAGCTGCGGCGGCCTCGGCCATGTGGCGGTGCTGCCCGGCAAGGACAGCCTGCTGCCGTTGGCGGCCGCCCCTGGCCTGGTGCGCTCCGCGGCCTCGGCCCGGGCGGAGGTGTACAGCCCCAGCGCCTCGGAAGGCTCCGGTGGTCGCCGCCGTCGCGGTGGCCGCGGTGGCCGTGCCGCCGCTGAGCTGGCGGAGTTGCCGCCCCTCAGCGACAGCTTCAACGGCAGCGGCGCCACCCCTGGCCAGTCGCACGAGGCCGCCCTGGATGCCGGCGACGCCGCCCCCCGTCGCCCGGAGGCGGAGCTGGTGGCGGTGCCCATGCAGCCCGAGCAGGAATTGGTGTACGGATGGCTGGGGCTCAACCCGGCCCTGCTGCTGGATCCGGTGCCCAGCACCGACAACCTGGTGGTGCGGGTGGTGCGCCCCGGCGACGATGCCGAGGCCGTGCTGGAGGAGGCGCGTCAGCAATTGGCGGCCGCCGGCCCCCGCCGCCGCCGCCGCGGTCGCGGCGGCCAGGCCACTGAGGCACACGCCACTGAGGCCCCCGCCGCTCGGGCCACCGGGGCTGCAGAGGCTCCCGCCGCCCCCTTGCCGGTGACCGTGGAGATCACGCCCCTGCCCGTGACCCTGCCGCCGGAGCTGGCCGAGCCCGAACCGGCGAGCAACGGCCGCAGTGGCCGCAGCACCCGCAGCCGCTCCCGCAGCTCCTCCACCGCCGCGGCGGCCGTCACCGTCACCGAACCGGTGCTGGCGGCGGAGCCGGTGGCGGCCCCCCTGGAGCCCGACACCAACCCCGACACCGACGACAACGGTGAACCGCGCCGTCGCCGCCGCCGCTCCTCCGCAGCGGTTTGAGCCCATGGCCACCCCGCTCGGTGCAGGCGTGCGCTGTGCCGGGGTGGATGAGGTGGGCCGTGGCTGTTGGTACGGCCCGGTGTTCGCCGCCGCCGTGATCCTTCCCGCGGCCGGCCGTGCCCCCCTGGCGGCCGCGGGACTCACCGACAGCAAGGCCCTCACCGCCAGGCGCCGGGCCCAGTTGGTGCCCTTGATTGAGCAGCACGCCGACGCCTGGGCCCTGGGCCAGGCCTCCGCCCGCGAGATCGATGCGGTGGGCATCCGCAGTGCCACGGAGCGGGCCATGTTGCGGGCCCTGCAGCGTCTGCGGGCCCCTGCCCCCCAACTGGTGCTGGTGGATGGGGTCTTGCCCCTGCGGCTCTGGTCTGGCCCCCAGCAGACGGTGGTGCGGGGCGACAGCCAATGCCTGGAGATTGCGGCCGCCAGCGTGCTGGCCAAGCAGGCCCGCGATGCCTTGATCCAACGGCTAGCGGCCCGCCATGGGGGCTACGGCCTGGAGCGCCACGCTGGCTATGGCACCGCCCAGCATCGGGCTGCCCTGCTGGAGTTGGGGCCCACTCGCCTGCACCGGCGCTCCTTCCTGGGCAAGGTGCTTACGGCTTGAGCTGCTGCCACTGCTCGAAATCCTCGAGCAACTGCTGCCCCACCCGGGTTTTGATGCCCAGCAGGATCCCCGCCAGCAGCGAGCGGCCCGTGGCCTCCAGCACCCCCACCGGAATCAGCTTCAGCAGGCTGGGCTGGCTCACGCTCACCCCCAGCTTGGCTTCCCCGTGCAGCCCCTCGGCAGTCGCCTCCAGCCAGGAGTGCAGCGTCAGTTGGAAATCATCCACCAGGCCCAGCCCCTCCAGGGCACAGTCCACCGCCTCCAGTTCGATGCGGTTGGGGCTGCGGCGGGCCACCAGATCCACCACGGGTTGGATTTGCAGCTGGAACACCTGCAGGCGCGTCACCGTGTAGCGGTAGCGGCCATCGCCGATGCCGCTGAGCTGCTGGGGGTCGAGCAGGGCGCCGATCACCCGTTCCTCGTCGTCGAGGTAGGCCCCCAGGCGTTCGGCATGGCGGTTCACCGGCAGCTGCAACGCTTGGCTGGCGCTGAAGGCCAGGGGCATCGAGGGGCGGCCGGGGCGCCATGATCCTAAGCAGCACGGCCTGTTCTGCCCCCATGCGCATCGCCTTCCTCGGCCCGGCGGGCACCTATGGCGAGCAGGCCGCCCAGCGGCTGGCGGCGCTCGAGCAGATCCCCCAGCCGCAGCTGGTGCCCCAGGTGGGCATCCGCGCGGTGGTGAAGGCCTTGGCCGACGGCCACTGCGAGGCGGCGGTGGTGCCTGTGGAAAATTCCGTGGAGGGCGGCGTCACCGCCTGCCTTGATGCCCTTTGGGAACATCCCGAGCTGCGGGTGGCGCGCGCCCTGGTGCTGCCGATCCGCCATGCCCTGCTGGGTAGTGGGCCGCTCGAGGGCATCAGTGAGGTGCTCTCCCATCCCCAGGCGTTGGCCCAGTGCAGCCAATGGTTGGCGGAGCACCTGCCCACCGCCCTGCAGCTGCCCACCAGCTCCACCGCTGAGGCGGCGCGCATGGTGGCCGGCAGCCGCTTCCGCGGCGCCATCGCGTCCCAGCAGGCGGCCCAGGAGCATGGGCTGGAGGTGCTGGCCTATCCAATCAACGATGTGCCGGGCAATTGCACCCGCTTTCTGCTGCTGCGCCGCGGTGAGCGCAGCCTCGATGGCCCCCTGGCCAGCCTGGCGTTCTCGCTGCATGCCAACCAGCCAGGTGCCCTGCTGCAGGCCCTGGGCTGTTTCGCCCAGCTGGCCCTCAACATGAGCCGCATCGAATCGCGCCCCTCCAAGCGGGAGATGGGCGAATACATCTTTTTCGTGGATCTGGAGCTCCCCAACGGCCCTGAGCCGCTGCGCCAGGCCCTGCGGGAGCTGGAGCCGCTGTGCGAGCACCTGGCGGTGTTTGGCGCCTATCCGCTCACCCAGCTCGAGGCGCTTTAACGGGCTAAGCGCCAGTCGCGGCAGCCGGTTTGCGGCCCCGGAACACCCCGAACTGCATCATGCCGGTGGCGAAGCCCCAGTGCATCAGCAGCAGCGTGGGGGTCTCCCGCAGGCCGAGCACCACCGCCCGGGGGCCCAGGCCCAGCACGGCGGCGGGTCGCCGCAGTCCTTCGAGGATCGAGTCGATCCAAGAGGGCAGGGTGGCCCGGCTCCAATCGGCGGTGTGCACCTGGAGGCCGTTGCCCCAGCGGCTGGCCTCGAGATTGCGGCGGAACCCCGGGATGCTGGCGAATTCGGGGTGGGCCCACTGCACCAGCAGCTGATGCATCACGCTGCGCTCCAGCCTTGAGAGGGGTTTGACGGCCGCATCACGGCGGTTCCAGTCGGCCACCGCCAGCAGCCCCCCCGGTTTCAACACCCGCAGCAGCTCATCGGCAAAGCGTTGTTTGTCGGGCATGTGGGGCCCGGCTTCCACGGTCCACACGGCGTCGAAGCTGCCATCGGCCAGCTCCAGGTTGAGGGCATCCATCACCGCAAAGCGGCAGGGCAGGCCTTCGGGGGTGAGCTGCCGGGCGCGCTCGATTTGGCCGGGGCTGATGCTGATGGCCAGCACCTCAAAGCCGTAGTCGCGGGCCAGGATCCTGGCGCTGCCGCCGATCCCGCAGCCCACATCGAGCACGCGGCTGCCGGGGGGCAGTTGATCGAGCCCGCTCCAGCGCACGAGTTCGTGCACAAAGTCGACTTTGGCCTGGCGGAAATCCCGTGGCCGCGGCGGATCGCCGTAGTGGCCCAGGTGAACATGGTCCCCCCAAAGGCGCTCCAGCAGCTGGTCATCGGTCCAGCGGTCGTAGGCATCGGCCACGCTGGCGGTGCTGGCGAAGGCCCGGTCGCGGCGGGCCCAAAGCAGCAGCCCAGCCATGAGCGCCGCCCCGGCCAGCAGGGCAATCAGCCAGAGGGTGGAGAGCAAGGCTTCAGCGCTCCCCGCCGGCGTTGGTGTCGTCGCTGGGGTCGCTGTCCCCGTCACCGTGCAGATCGCGGAGGGTGTCCTGCAGCACGGTGCGGGCCGCCAGCTGGCGGCGGGTTTCATCCAGCAACTCGAATTCCTGCTGCAACCGTTCGTGGGTGTCGGTGATCTCCAGCAACGCCTGCTGCTGGTCGGCCACGGGGCCGCCCAGGTGGGAGCCGATCCAGAAGGAGAGCTCCCGCGGCAGATCGGGTAGATCGGTGGGCAGGGAGGTGGGTTTGCCCATCAATTTGCCCGTGAGCTCCACCACATCCCGCAGGGCACTCGTGACTTCAGAGGCCAGTTGGCCCAGGGCGTCTTGGTTGTTGGGTTGCTCGTCTTCGATCCAGCTCACCAGCCCCACCTTGAAGGGGGCCTCCCGCACCACCTCCAGCAGGCGAAAGCGCTGTTGCCCGAGGGTCACGATGTTGCTGCGGTCGTCGTTCTGGGTTTGGCACTGGAGGATTTCGGCGCAGCAGCCCACCTCCGCCATGGCCCCCTCCTGGGGATCCCAGCGCACCACGCCAAAGCGCCGGTCGCTGTCGAGCACCGTGCGCAGCATCATCCGGTAGCGCGGCTCAAAGATGTGGAGCGGCAGCACCTCCTGGGGAAACAGCACCACATCCGGCAGCGGGAACAGGGGCAGTTCGCGCACAGCCAGTTGGGTCACGTCGTGGAGGTCCGGCTGAGGGTTTGGTGGGTGAAATCCTAGGCACGGCCAAGGCTGGCCGCGCTCAGCAAAAAGCCCGCCATGGGGGCGGGCTGGGGGCTCTGGAGCCTCGGTGCATCCAGCTGCGGAGGCACCCGGTTCGGGAGGTGTGGTGCTGAAGCGGAGCTTCAGAGCTTCACTTCGATGTCCACACCGCTCGGCAGATCGAGCTTCATCAGGGCGTCGATCGTCTTGGCCGAGGGGCTGTAGATGTCGATGATGCGGCGGTGGGTGCGGGTCTCGAAGTGCTCGCGGGAGTCCTTGTCCACGTGGGGCGAGCGCAGCACGCAGTAGATCTTGCGCTTGGTGGGCAGGGGAATCGGACCGATGGCGGTTGCAGCGGTGTGATCGGCCGTTTCGATGATTTTTTCGCAGGACAGATCCAGCATGCGGCGGTCAAACGCCTTCAGGCGGATGCGGATCTTCTGCTGAGCGATGGCAGTGGACATGGCAGGGAAACGGAACAGGGTTCGGGCTGTCCTGCAGCGGGGCTGCGGAAGCCTGGAGCAGCTGGATTGTCGAGGTGCGGTTGGGGTGAAGGGTTGCCCCTCCACCCCTTGAACCTAGATCACGGCCGAAGCCGCTTCAGGTTCACTCGATGATCTTCGAGACCACGCCGGCACCGATGGTGCGGCCGCCTTCGCGGATGGCGAAGCGCATGCCCTGCTCGATGGCCACGGGGCAGATCAGCTCGCCGGTCATCTTGATGCGGTCGCCGGGCATCACCATTTCCACGTTGGCGCCGTCGTCGGAGGTGAAGGCGGTGATCTGGCCGGTCACATCCGTCGTACGGATGTAGAACTGCGGGCGGTAGCCAGCGAAGAAGGGGGTGTGGCGGCCGCCTTCTTCCTTCTTCAGCACATACACCTCACCCTCGAACTTGGTGTGGGGCTTGATGGAGTTGGGCTTCACCAGCACCATGCCGCGCTCGATCTCTTCCTTCTGCACGCCGCGCAGCAGCAGACCCACGTTGTCGCCGGCCATGCCCTCGTCGAGCAGCTTGCGGAACATTTCCACGCCGGTGACGGTGGTTTCGCGGGTGTCTTTGATGCCCACGATCTGCACGGTTTCGCCCACCTTCACCTTTCCGCGCTCGATGCGGCCGGTGGCCACGGTGCCGCGACCGGTGATCGAGAACACATCTTCAACAGCCATCAGGAAGGGCTTGTCGATTTCGCGCTCGGGCTCGGGGATGCCGCTGTCGACAGCCGCCATCAGTTCGGTGACCTTGGCTTCCCACTCGGCGTCGCCTTCGAGGGCCTTGAGGCCAGACACCTTGACCACGGGGATGTCGTCGCCGGGGAAGTCGTAGCTGCTCAGCAGCTCGCGCACT
>CAWUND010000033.1:0-9427 GCA_963923815.1 uncultured bacterium | reverse complement strand
CCGATTCCAGGAACAGATTGCGGTAGGCGTTGTTGAACTCGTAGCGGTGGCGGTGGCGCTCGTACACCACCTCATCGCCATAGAGCCGCTGGCCCAGGGTGCCCGGCGCCAGCCGGCAGGGGTACACACCGAGGCGCATGGTGCCCCCCAGGTCCACCACGTCCTGCTGTTCCGGCAGCAGGTGGATCACCGGATGGGGCGTGTCGGCGTCCAGTTCGGCGCTGGTGGCCCCGGTGAGGCCCGCCTGGTTGCGGGCCCACTCGATCACGGCGCACTGCATGCCCAGGCAGAGCCCCAGGAAGGGCACCCGCTGCTCCCGGGCCCAGCGGATCGCCGCCACCTTGCCGTCGACGCCGCGGTTGCCGAAGCCGCCCGGCACCACCACCGCATCCATGCCCCGCAACAGCGCATCGGCCCCCTGCTCTTCGATCTGCTCGGCGCAGATCCAGTGCAGGTCGAGGGCGGCATCGCGGTCGATGCAGGCGTGGCGCAGGGCCTCCACCACCGAGAGGTAGGCGTCGTTGAGCTGCACGTACTTGCCCACCAGGGCCACCTTCACCGCGGGGCCTGGGTTGCGCAGCTTGGTCACCATGGCGGCCCAGAGGGCCATGTCGCTGTCGTGGTCCGCCAGGCCCAGCAGGTCGAGCACCTCCCGGCAGAGGCCCTCCTGCTCCAGGGTGATCGGCACGGCGTAGATGCTGTCGGCGTCGAGGGCCTGGATCACGGCCCGCTTGGGCACCCCACAGAAGCCGCCGATCTTGGCCTTGAGGTCTTCGCTGATGCTGCGGTCGCTGCGGCACACCAGCACATCCGGCTGAATGCCGATGGAGCGCAGCTCCTTGACGGAGTGCTGGGTGGGTTTGGTTTTGAGCTCGCCGGAGGTGCCGATGTAGGGCAGCAGCGTCACGTGCACGTAGGCGGTGTCGTTGCGGCCCACATCGCCCCGGAATTCGCGGATCGCCTCCAGGAAGGGCAGCGATTCGATGTCGCCCACGGTGCCGCCGATCTCGGTGATCACCACATCGGCGCCGCTGTTGGCGGCCACCCGTTGGATGCGCTCGCGGATCTCGCCGGTGATGTGGGGGATCACCTGCACGGTGCCGCCGTTGTAATCGCCGCGGCGCTCTTTGTTGATCACCGATTGGTAGATCGAGCCGGTGGTCACGCTGTTGAGGCGCGACATGGCCGTGTCGGTGAAGCGCTCGTAGTGGCCCAGGTCGAGGTCGGTCTCGGCGCCGTCTTCGGTGACGAACACCTCACCGTGCTGGTACGGGCTCATGGTGCCCGGATCCACGTTCAGATACGGGTCGAGCTTGAGGATCGAAACGCTGTAGCCACGGCTCTTCAGCAGTCGTCCGAGGCTGGCGGCCACGATGCCCTTGCCGATGCTGGACACCACGCCACCGGTCACAAAGACGAACTTGGCCATGGCATCAGCAGCGACCCTTCAATCTACCGGGCCCCTCCAGGGGCCCCCTAGGAATCCCCCAGATCGCTGTCCAGGCTTGGCAGGTAATCGTGCACGCGGCAGCGCCGCTGGGGCTGCCGCAGCTTCAGCAGGGCGCGGCATTCGATCTGGCGCACCCGCTCCCGCGACAGCCGCAGGCCGGCGCCGATTTCGGAGAGGGTTTGAGGCTGGTCGTCCTCCAGGCCGTAGCGCAGCCGGATCACCGCCGCCTCCCGGCTGGTGAGCTCCGCCAACAGGGCCTCCAGGTCGGCGTGCAGCTGTTCGCGGGTGAGCGCCTGTTCCGGGGTGGCGTGGCTGTCCTCCAGCAGTTCGCTGAGCTCGGTGTCCTGCTCGCGGCCCACCCGGGTGTCGAGGGAGATGGCCCGGGGCACCCGCATCAGGGTGAGGCGCACCACCTCCTCGCTCAGCCCCAGCCGTTGGGCCAGGTCGGCCACGGAGGCCAGCCGCCCCTGCTCGGCGGCGATGTCCCGCTGGGCCTTCTTGATGCGGTTGAGCTTCTCGGTGACATGCACCGGCAGCCGGATCGTGCGGCTCTGGGTGGCGATGGCGCGGGTGATCCCCTGGCGGATCCACCAGTAGGCGTAGGTGCTGAAGCGGAAGCCGCGGGTGGGGTCGTACTTCTCCACGGCTCGCTCCAGGCCGAGGGTGCCCTCCTGCACCAGATCGAGCAGCTCCATGCCCCGCTGCTGGTACTTCTTGGCCACCGCCACCACCAGGCGCAGGTTGGCCTGGATCATGCGGTCGCGGGCGCGGCGCCCGTGGTGCAGCGCCTGCTTGAGGGCCGCCGCCTCCAGGCCGCTCTGCTCGGCCCACAGCTGCTGCCCCTGGCGCAACCGCTCCCGCAGGGCCGCCGGCTCCACCCCGCAGTGCTCGGCCCATTGCACCAGCGTGGGGGTGTGGCCCAGCTGGGTGCCCAGCCGCTGGCGCCGCTCCTCCAGCTGAATCAGGTCCGCCAGGGGTGGGCATCGCTGCGCCAGGTGGCGCCGCTCCCGCAGCAGCCGTTCGCGCTGTTGCACCTGGCGGGCCAGGGTGAGCTCCTGCTCATGGCTGAGCAGGTCGACCCGGCCGATGTCCTGCAGGTAGAGGCGCACCAGGTCGCTGCTGGAGCGCCGCCGGTTGGCCTTGGCGGGGGCCGGGTGGTTGGCGGGGGCGCGGGGCACGCGCTCTCGGGGCGAGAGAACACTCCCAGCCTCGGGTCTCATCTGAGACGCATCCGGAAATACCTGGTTTGTGTTCGGGTTCTGCCGGGCCGGAGCGGCCCAGGCGTTAGGCCTCGTCGTCCTCCACCCAGGTGCTGGCCACGTGCAGCTCCTCCAGCTGCTGGGCGGCCACGCCGCCGGGGGCGCCGGTCATCAGGCAGCGGGCCTGCTGGGTTTTCGGGAAGGCGATCGTGTCGCGGATCGACTCCTCGCCCGCCAGCAGCATCACCATGCGGTCGAGGCCGAAGGCCAGGCCGCCGTGCGGCGGTGCCCCCATGTCGAGCGCTTCCATCAGGAAGCCGAACTGCCGGTTGGCCTCCTCCAGGGGCAGGCCCACGGTCTGCAGCACCTGGCGCTGCAGGGCCGAATCGTGGATGCGCAGGGAGCCGCCCCCCAGCTCCAGGCCGTTGAGCACCAGGTCGTAGGCCTGGGCGCGGGCCGTGGGCAGGGTGTCGGCCCAGGCGGCGGGGTCGCTGCCGAGGTCGTCGCTGTTGGGGGCGCAGAAGGGGTGGTGCAGCGCCTCGTAGCGGTCTTCGTCGGCGTTGAACTCGAACATCGGGAAGTCCACCACCCAGAGGAAGTTCCACTGGTCGTTGTCGCGGTCGGGCTTCACCAGGCCCAGCTCCTTGGCCAGGTACTGGCGCACCCGATCGAGGGCCTTGTTCACCGTGGCGGTGTCGCCGGCGCCGAACAGCAGCAGGGTGCCGGGCTCGGCGCCGGTGCGCCGCAGCAGCTCGGCCTTCTTCTCCTCGCTGAGGTTGTCCTTGATGGCGCCGATGGTGTCGATCTCACCGCCTTCGCGCACGCGGATGAAGGCGAGGCCGCCGGCGCCGGCCTTCTGGGCTTCGCTGAACACGTCGCCACCCGGTTTGATGCGCACGTTGCTCACGGCCTCATTGCCGCCGGGCACGGCGATCACCTTCACGGCGCCGCCGGCGGCCACGGCTCCGGAGAACACCTTGAAGCCCATGTCGGCCACCAGGTCACTCACGGTCACCAGCTCCATGCCGTAGCGGGTGTCGGGGCGGTCGGTGCCGTAGCGCTCCATGGCCTCGTGCCAGGTGAGCCGCGGGAAGGGGCGGGGCAGCTCCACGCCCTTCACGGCCTTCCAGATCGAGCTGATCAGGGCTTCGTTGAGCTCCAGGATCTGCTCCTGGTCCATGAAGCTCATCTCCATGTCCAGCTGGGTGAATTCCGGCTGGCGGTCGGCCCGCAGGTCTTCGTCGCGGAAGCAGCGCGCCACCTGGTAGTAGCGCTCGATGCCCCCCACCATCAGCAGCTGTTTGAACAGCTGGGGGGATTGGGGCAGGGCGAACCATTCACCGCCGCACACCCGGGAGGGCACCAGGTAGTCGCGGGCGCCCTCGGGGGTGGAACGGGTGAGCACGGGGGTCTCCACCTCGATGAAGCCCTGGTCTTCCAGGAAGCGTCGGGCGGCCTGGATGGTCTGGGCCCGCAGGCGCAGGTTGCCGTTCATGCGCTCGCGGCGCAGGTCGAGGTAGCGGTGCCGCAGCCGCAGCTCCTCGCGCGTGTTCTCCTCGTCGTGCACCGACACAGCGAAGGGCAGGTTGCCCTTCACGCCGTTGAGCACCGTGATGGCGCTGGCCAGCACCTCCACCCGGCCGGTGGCCAATTTGTCGTTGATGGCGTCGGCGGGCCGCTCCCGCACCGTGCCCGTCACCTGGATCACGGTTTCGTTGCGCAGGTGCTCCGCCACCGCAAACATCGCGGCGCCGTTGTCGGGGTCGACGGTGACCTGCACGGTGCCGCTGCGGTCGCGCAGGTCGATGAAGATCACCCCGCCGTGGTCACGGCTGCGGTCCACCCAGCCGCACAGCTGCACGGCCTGGCCGGTGGCGCCTTGGCGCAGGTCGCCGCATCCGTGGCTGCGCATGCTGAGGGGGAGAAGCAATCGGCGATTGTCCCACCCGGGGCATCAGCGCCGGTAAAAGGGGCGCTTCACCACCTGCGCGGGCTCCAGCCGGCCACGGATCTCCACCGCCAGGGTGGTGCCGAGCTTGGCGTGGGCCGCCGGCACGCTGGCCAGGGCGATCCCCGCCTCCAGGCAGGGCGACCACCCCCCGCTGGTGACCACGCCGATGGGGCTGTCGCCTGCCGGGGCGTCGGCCGCGTGCACCGGGTAGCCATGGCGGGGGATGGCACGGCCCTGCAGCTGCAGGCCCACCAGCCGCCGCGGCGCGCCGGTGGCCGTTTGTTGCTCGAGCACCTCACGCCCGATGAAGGGTTTGGGCATCTCCAGGTGCACCAACCAGCCCAGCCCCACCTCCAGCGGTGTGGTGGTGGCATCCATGTCGCTGCCATAGAGGTGCATCGCCGCCTCTAAGCGCAGGGTGTCGCGGGCGCCCAGGCCGCAGGGCTGCACGCCGCTCTCCAGGCAGTGGTGCCAGAGGGCCAGGCCGGCCTCGGCCCCCAGCAGCAGCTCGAAGCCGTCCTCCCCCGTGTAGCCGGTGCGCCCCACGAAGGCGTCGCCGATGCCGCGCAGCTGCAGCATCCGATGGCCAAACCGGGGCAAGCCCGCCAGGCTCTCGCCGCACAGCTGCTCCAGCCGCCCGGGGGCTTCGGGGCCCTGCAGGGCCAGCAGCACGCCGCCAGCTTTGTGGTCGCCCACGGCGACGCCGGCGGGCTCCAGCTGGCTGCGCAGCCAGGCCGTGTCGGCCTCGGCGCAGGCGGCGTTGATCACCAGCACCAGCTCATGGCTTTGCAGCTCGGCATTCCAGCCGCGGTCGTACACGATCAGGTCGTCGCGGATGCCGCCCTGCTCGTTGAGCAGCACCGTGTAACAGGCCTCGCCGGGGCCGATGCGAAACAGGTCGGTGGGCACCAGGCCCTGCAGGGCGTCCTTGGCGCCGGGTCCCAGCAGCCGCAGCACCCCCATGTGGGAGATGTCGAACAGGCCGCAGCCCTGCCGCACGGCCCGGTGCTCCTCCAGCAGGCCGGCAAATTGCACGGCCATCTCCCAGCCCGCGAAGGGCACCATCCGGCCCCCGGCCCGCTGCGCCGCGGCGAACAGGGGCGTGCGCTGCAGGGGCTGCTGGGCGTCCATGGCGCTGGGGCGGAGGCCCGGATCCTATGGAGGGCGTTGCACCGATGGGCTTCCACATCGGGAAGAGATCCCGCAGCTTCTGGGCCGTTGCTGGTCGCCCGGCGTCAGCCTGATTACGTTGGGCGACCCAAGGGGCCCCGATGGGCAACCGTCCCTGCTGCCGCAGCTGCCGCCACTGCACCCCGCCGAACGGGGCGCAGCTGGGCTGGTGCCAGCTGCGCAAGCTGCCGATCCATGGGGACTTGGCCTCCGACCTCTGGTGCCACCACTGGACGGCCCGGCCGCCGCGGCTGCCCCTGGGGCCGGATGACGGCAGCCTGGTGAGCGAATCCAGCAACCGGCAGCTGGCCCTCACCGACGTGCTGGAAAGCTGAAGAAAGCCTGAAATTTGCTGGCCAGGCCTGTGCGCTGTGTTGCGCGCTGCCGCGGCTGCGGAATAACGGTGACAAGCTGAACTCTTAACTGAGCGGCAGGGGGCGCGTTTGCGATGGCCACAACCACCGGCACAACCAGCACCGTGTCCACGCCGATCGAGTTGATGGCCACCCAGGTGGACAGCGACACCGTGTCGTTTGCCACGGGATCGGCGATTTTCAGCCGCGGCCAGGCGGCCGATGCCATCTACGGCGTGCGGCGCGGCATCGTGGAGGTGATCAACGCCGCCGGCGACAAGCTTTGTTATCGCTCCGGCGAGCTGTTCAGCTACGAAGACGTGGTGTGGAAGGACGGCGCCCACCGCTGCGATGCGGTGGCTCGTACCCCGGTGGAGCTGGTGCGGCTCGATCGGCTGCGTTTCCTCAACCTGCTCCACAACCACCCCACCCTGGCGGTGCAGCTGATCGGCCAGCAGCACGAGCGCCTGCGGGAGCAGCGGGCCAGCGGCACCTGCGCCTACTAGCGATCCAGCAGGAACAGCAGGCTGCGCACCACCTTGGCCGCCAGCACGCTGCTCACCCCGGTGGGGTCGAGCGTGGGGGCCAGCTCCACCACATCGGCGGCCACCAGGTTGTGGTGGCGCAGCTCCTCCACCAGGGCGGCGAAGTCCCGCCAGAGGAAGCCGCCCGGTTCGGGGGTGCCGGTGCCCGCCATCACCGCCGGGTCAAACCAGTCGAGGTCGACGGTGAGATAGATCGGCTGGCCCCGCAGGGGCCGCAGCGCCTCCGCCATCGCCTCGATCGCCACCAGCCGGCCGGTCTGCCGCAGTTCGCGGAATTCCTCGCCGGTGCCGCTGCGGATGGCGATCTGCAGCAGCCGTTGGCTGGGCAGCACCTCCAGGCAGCGGCGCATGGCGCAGGCGTGGCTGTGCTGGGCCCCGAGCCACTCGTGGCGCAGGTCGGCGTGGGCATCGAGTTGCACCAGCACCAGCTCGGGGTGTTGGGCGGCCACCGCGGCCACCGCGCCGGAGCTGATCGAGTGTTCGCCGCCGAGCATCAGCGGCTTGAGCCCCAGGGCCAACACCGCTTCGGTGGCCTGGCGCACGGCCGCCACCACCGGTTCGGGGGCGCCGAAGGGGATGTCCACGGCCCCCAGGTCGGCCACCGCCAGCTCCTCAAGGTCGCGGTCGAGTTGCGGGCAGTAGCTCTCCAGGCCGCTGCTCACCTCGCGGATCGCCGCCGGCCCGAAGCGGGTGCCGGGGCGGAAGGAGGTGGTGCCGTCGTAGGGCACGCCGAACAGGCCCACGCGGCAGCCGGCGGGATCGCGCTGGCTGCCCATGTAGATGGCGCCGTCGGTGTCAAAGAGCTCGTGCATGGGGTCAGGCGGCCGAGGGGGCGTTGAGGGAGCGTTCAATGGCGGCGGGGATGGCGTCGAAGGCGCCGCGCTGCCAGCGGGGACTCCAGATCTCACAGCCACGGACGACGGCCGCGGCGCGGTCGGGATCCGGCTGCAGATAGCGACGGCCGTCCGTGGCGGCGAACGTCCAGCTCCACCAGCCGCTCGGATACATCGGCACCCAGCCGTAGAGGGGGTCGGCGTGGCCGAAGACGTCGCGGATCACCTGCACCGTGTCGATGTGCACCTGGCGGAAGGCCTCCGGGGATTCGCTCTGGGTGGCGAACACCCCACCGGGCCGCAGGATGCGGCGGCATTGCTCGAAGAAGGCGCGGTTGAACAGCCCCTCGGCCGGGCCCGCCGGATCGGAGCCATCGACGATCACCACGTCGTAGCTGGCATCGGGCGCGTTGGCGGCCCAGGCGATGCCATCGCCCACGGTGAGCTGGAAGCGCGGGTCGCTCCAGCAGCCGCCACCGATGGAGGGCAAGTGCTGCTGGCTCCACTCCACCACCAGGCCGTCGATCTCCACCATGTCGAGGTGCTGCACGCCGGCGTGGCGCAGGCACTCGCGGGCGGTGCCGCCGTCGCCGCCGCCGATCACCAGCACCCGCTCGATGCTCGCGGCGCCGCAGAGGGCCGGGTGCACGATCGCCTCGTGGTAGTGCCGCTCCTGGCGCTCGGCCGTCATCCAGCAGCCATCCAGCAGCAGGCCTTTGCCGTAGCGCTCGCTCTCGATGATCGTGACCGTTTGGAACGGCGATTGCTGCTCGGCGATCACCCGCCCCGCCAGGCCGTAGCGCACGCCATCGAAGATTTCATCCACCCAACCCGGCGTGGGGGCTGGCTTGGGGCTGGCGGCCATGGCGCATTGACGGCTGTGTTCAGATTGACCCATGGCTGGCGCGCCCAACCCCGGCGACCTTCGGCTGGGGACCCGCTGGGTGATCCCGGCGGCGGAGTTGCGCTGGCGCTTTTCCCGCAGCTCCGGCCCCGGCGGCCAACACGTGAACACCACCGACTCGCGGGTGGAGTTGCGGTTTGATCTGGCGTCCACCGCCGCCCTCTCGGCGCCGCTGCGGCAGCGGGCTTTGGAGCGGCTGGGGCCGCGGCTGCTGGAGGGGTGCCTGGTGATCGCCGCCAGCGAGCACCGCAGCCAGTGGCAAAACCGCGTGGCGGCCCAGCGGCGCCTGGTGGAGCTGCTGCTGGAGGCGCTCAAACCGCCGCCGCCGCCGCGCCGGCCCACCAAGCCCACCCGGGGCTCGGTGCAACGGCGCCTGGAGGCCAAAAAGCAGCGCAGCGCCGTGAAACAACAGCGCCGCGGGCGCGTTCAGCCGCCCGACGACTGAGCGGCCGGGGGGTGGCCCTCGGCCTCGGCGCGGATCTGGGCCTTGGCCTGCCGCCACAGGCCCTCGAGTTCGTCGATGCTGCGGCCCTGCAGATCACCCCCCAGGGCCGCCTCCACCCGCGAGAAGCGATCCAGGAAGCGGCGGTTGGTGCCCGCCAGGCCTGCGTCTGGATCCACGCCGCACCAGCGGGCCACGTTCACCAGGGTGAACAGCAGATCCCCCAGCTCCTCCTGGGCGTGGCTGCGGTCGCCGCTGGCGACGGCCTCCTTGAGTTCATCGAGCTCCTCATGCACCTTCTCCCACACGCCGGCCATGGCGTCCCACTCGAAGCCGGCGGCGGCGGCCTGCTTGGAGATGGTCATCGCCCCGGCCAGGGCCCCCTGGCCGCGCACCTTGCGGGCCAGCCGGTCGCTGAGGGGGCTGGCGGAGGCTGACGCGCCCCCCCGCTCGGCCCGCTCCTGGGCCTTGATCGCCTCCCAGGTGGCTTTCACGGCGGCGCTGTCTGTGGCGCTCTCGGCAGCCTCCGCTCCCGCGAACACATGGGGGTGCCGGCGGATCAGCTTGGCGCTGATGCCCG
>CAWUND010000032.1:0-10400 GCA_963923815.1 uncultured bacterium | reverse complement strand
TACGACGACCAGCGCAGCTATGACGACCGGAGATACGACGACCGTGGCTACAACAACGAGCCCTACCCCAACGAGCGCAACCCCGACGATCGCCCCGCCCTGCGCACCGAGCGTCCTTCACTGGTGAGCCAACGGCAGGATCCCTTTGAGGGGGATCCTTGGGCTGAGGACTGACCGCAGTGGCCGTCGCACCGGCTCAGGGAGCCCCGATCAACCACTGGGCCGTGCTTGGCCTTGAACCGGGAGCGGACGCGGTCAGCCTGAAGCGTGCGTTCCGCCAGCAGGCGCGCCGCTGGCATCCGGATCTCAACGGCAATGATCCCCATGCCGAGGAGCAATTCAAGGCCGTCAATGAGGCCTATGCGGTGCTCAGTGATCCCCTGCGCCGGCAGCAGTGGGAGCAGGCCATCGATCCCTCCCAGGCCGCTGCGGTGGGGTTGGATCCCTTCGCCAGCGGATTCCCCGACTTCGAGGACTACCTCGAGACGCTGTTTGGACGTCCCCGTCGGCGCCCCCAACGGCAGTGGGACGACATCGACGCCCCCGGCCATGACGACTCCGGCTATGACGACTCCGAGCTGGAGGATGGGCCGGTCCGCACCCGCGGTGATGTCACCCCGGCGCCTGCGCCGCCACCGCCGGTCAGCCTGACGGCGGACCTGGAATCGGTGGTGGAGCTCACGCCGGAGCAGGCCCTGCAGGGCGAGCGGGTGGAGCTGGATCTTCCGGATGGATCCTGCGTGGAGGTGTGGACCCCGGCCCTGGCCGGCGATGGCTGGCGGTTGCGCTTGGCCGGCGTGGCGCCGGGGGGCGGGGACCACTTCCTGCAGCTGCGGGTGCGCACCCCGGAGGGCCTGCGCATCGACGGGCTGCGGGTGCTGTATCGCTTGGAAATCTCCCCAGCCGATGGGGCCCTGGGCTGCATGGTGGTGGTGCCCACCCTGGATGGTCCCGTGCAACTGCGGGTGCCACCGGGCTCATCCAGCGGGCGGCTGCTGCGGCTGCGTGGCCGCGGGCAGCAGCGGGGCGATGAACGGGGCGATCAGCTGGTGGAGATTCGGCTGGTGGTTCCCCAGGACCTCACCGAAGCGGAGCAGGCGCTGTACCGGCGCTTGCAGGAATTGGCCTCCGAATTCGATGGGGAATGAGACACTGAGGGCCGACCCGTTCCGGAGTGATGTCGGTTCACGTCCTGCTGTTTGATGCCGGCAGCGAGAACGAGGGCATCCATTCCCTTGAGCTCAACGGCACCACGGTGGTGCTCCTGTTTGAGGATCGGGATGACGCCGAGCGCTACGCCGGCCTGTTGGAAGCCCAGGATTTTCCCGCGCCAACGGTGGAGGCCCTCGACCGTGCCGAGATGGAGGAGTTCTGCAGCAACGCGGGCTACGAATCCCGGTTTGTGCCCGCCGGTTTTCTCCCCCAGACCCCGGAGGAGCGGCTGCTGATTGCCCCACCGGAGCGCAACATGGACGTGACATCCTGGCGCGACCAGGAGGAGCCCGAACCCATCAGCAGCGGCAACGCCGACCTGGAGGATTTCCGCCGCCGGCTTGAGGGTCTGCTGTGAGCGGCCGCTTTGAGGAGGTGCAGCGGGGGCATTTGCTCACCGAGCAGGCCCACCCCCGCAGCACGCAGCTCGATGCCCTGACCACCGCAGAGCTGGTGGAGCTGTTTTGCGACGAGGACCGTCGCCCCCAGGAGGCCGTGGCTGCGGCTGCCCCCGCCCTCACCCAGGCGATCGAGGCCATCAGCGGACGCTTGGCCCGTGGAGGCCGGCTGTTTTATCTCGGGGCCGGCACCTCCGGTCGGCTCGGCGTGCTGGATGCGGCGGAATGCCCCCCCACCTTCTGCAGCCCGCCGGAGCTGGTGCAGGGGGTGTTGGCCGGTGGAGCCCCGGCCCTGCTGCGCAGCTCCGAGGGATTGGAAGACCTCCGCGATGCCGGCCGTGACGACCTGATTGCCCGCGGCTTCCAGGCCGGTGATGCCCTTGTGGGCATCGCCGCCGGCGGCACCACCCCCTACGTGCACGGCGGGCTTGCCCATGCCCAGCAGTTGGGGGCACTGGCCATTGCCATGGCCTGTGTGCCCAGCGAGCAGGTGGCCATGCCCTGCGACATCGACATTCGCCTGATCACCGGCCCGGAGTTGTTGGCCGGATCCACGCGCCTGAAGGCGGGCACCGCCACCAAGATGGCCCTCAACATCCTCAGCACCGGCGTGATGGTGCGCCTGGGCAAGGTCTACGGCAACCGCATGGTGGATGTGGCGGTCACCAACAGCAAGCTGGAGGACCGCGCCCTGCGCATGCTGGAAGATCTGGGGGACATGGACCGTCACCAGGCTCGGGAGTGGCTGCAGCGCAGCGGCGGTTCCGTGAAGCTGGCGCTGTTGATGGCCTCGGCGGGAATCAGTGCCAGCGAGGCGCAGGAGCGACTCAGCCGCTGCGACGGGCAGTTGCGCAGGGCCCTGGCCGGCCTGGCTTAGCCCTCCAGCGGCCCCCAGTAGGGGCTGGTGAACAGGTCGAGGCGTTGGCGGGTGGCCGGGGGCACATGCTCCTTGGGGGTCATCAGGGCATCCCGCAGCGCCCCGTGGGCTGGGCTGGTGGGCCGCAGGGCCGCCACCCGTTCAGCGGCAAACCGCACGATTTGCGTGGCCAGGGTGGCGTTGGCCTTCAAGTTGGCGATCACCATGTCCACCGTGACGCTGTCGTGTCCGTCGAACCAGCAGTCGTAGTCGGTGGCCATGGCGAGGGTGGCGTAGGCGATCTCCGCCTCACGGGCCAACCGTGCCTCCGTGTGGTTGGTCATGCCGATCACCGAGCATCCCCAGGAGCGGTAGAGCTGCGATTCGGCTCGGGTGGAGAAGGCCGGACCCTCCATGCACAGGTAGGTGCCACCGCGGTGCAGCGTGCGGTCGTCCGGCATCAGGCTCTCCGCCACGTCCGCCAACAGCCGGCTCAGGGCTGGGCAGAAGGGATCGGCGAAGGTCACGTGGGCCACGGCCCCGTCGCCAAAGAAGCTCAGTGGCCGTTGGTGGGTGCGATCGATGAACTGATCGGGCACCACCATGTCGAGGGGGCGGATCGGCTCCTGCAGGGACCCCACCGCGGAGGCGGAGAGGATCCAGCGCACCCCCAACGAGCGCAGGGCCCAAATGTTGGCGCGGTAGGGCACCTCCGTGGGCAGCACGCTGTGGTGGCGGCCATGGCGGGCCAGGAACACCACCTCCATGCCCCCCAGCCGTCCGAGCCGCAGGCTGTCGGAGGGCGAACCAAAGGGCGTCTCCAGCTTGATTTCCTGGATGTCCTCCAGGCCCTCCATGCTGTAGAGGCCACTGCCGCCCAGCACCCCGAGGCGCGCCTGGCCGAGGTCAAGGGAGCTGGGGGCGGACATGGCGGCGAGGCGGATTCAACCCTTTTACCGGAGCGCCCATACTGATCCGGTGTGCGCGTGATGCCCCCTGTGACCAAAGCCCTGATGGAGACCGACGCCGGCACCATCGAACTGGAGCTGTTCGATGCCGACGCCCCCAACACCGTGGCCAATTTTGTGAAGCTGGCCAACGAGGGCTTTTACGACGGCCTGGCCTTTCACCGTGTGATCCCCGGTTTCATGGCCCAGGGTGGCTGCCCCAACAGCCGTGAGGGCTCCCGTGGCATGGCCGGCACCGGCGGCCCCGGCTACCAGATCGATTGCGAGATCAATCCCCAGAAGCACCAGGCCGGCACCTTGGCCATGGCCCACGCCGGCCGCAACACCGGCGGCTCGCAGTTCTACATCTGCCACGAAGCCCAGCCCCACCTCGACGGTGTGCACACCGTGTTTGGCCTCACCGGCAACATGGATGTGGTGCTGGCGCTCAAGAACGGCAGCCGCATCAACAAGGTGACGATTCAGGCCTGAGCGGCGGGCCCGTTCAGCACCACCGCATCAAGGTGCCCGCATCCACCCGCAGCTGAGGTCGCGCCGCCTGCAGCTCCAGCAGCGGGCGGCGCTGGGCCTCGAGGGTGCTGCTGGGGTGGGCGCTGCGTTGGCTGTCGGGCGCCAGCAGCAGGCTGACGCTCTGGGTGGCACTCCAGGCCGCCATGCGCTGCAGCCCCTCCGCCAGCAGCGACGCCGTGCCGCCCTCCACCAGCACCGCCAGTTGCGGTTGATCCAGCAGGGCCAGCACCCGCGAGTGCTCCTCGCGCTCCAGCAGCACCCCGTGTTGTTCCGCCCATTGGCGCAGGTCCTGCAGCCGCTCCGCCACCACGGAGCCATTGGCCTCGCCGCCGGCGCCGCCCATCGTCCAGGCCAGCACCGCCGCGGGGCCTGCGGCGGCCCCCTGCTGGGCGCCATCCATCAGGTGGCCGAGTTTGTCCTGCTTGGTCTGCAGGTAGGCGGCGTTGTGTTGGCTCGGGTCCATCACCAGGGGCACGCGGTCTTCCACCTGCAGGCCGTAGCCCCCCAGGCCGGCAATCTTGCGGGGGTTGTTGGTGATCAACCGCAGCCGATGAATCCCCAGGTCGCTGAGGATTTGGGCCCCGACGCCGTAGTTGCGCAGGTCGGCGGGGAAGCCCAGGCGTTCATTGGCCTCCACGGTGTCCAGGCCACCGTCCTGCAGGGAATAGGCCCGCAGCTTGTTGATCAGGCCGATTCCACGACCCTCCTGGCGCAGATACACCACAACCCCTTCACCGGCGGCGTCGATCATGCGCAGCGCCGCCTCCAGTTGGGGCCGGCAATCGCAGCGCAGGGAGCCGAAGGCATCTCCGGTGAGGCACTCGCTGTGCACCCGCACCAGCACAGGGCCCTGGGCCCGTTCCGGCTGCCCCTTCACGATGGCCACATGCTCACTGCCATCGAGCTCATTGCGATAGCCGATGGCTCGGAACTGCCCAAAGGCGCTGGGCAGGGCGGCCTCCGCCTGGCGACGCACAAACCGTTCCGTGTCGAGCCGATACCGGATCAGGTCGGCGATGTTGATCAGCCGCAGCCCATGGCGGCGCGCGTAGTCCACCAACTGCGGCAGACGGGCCATGGAGCCGTCGCCATTTTGGATTTCGCAAATCACCCCGGCGGGGTAGAGCCCCGCCAGCCGTGAGAGATCCACGGCCGCTTCCGTGTGGCCCGCGCGTTTCAGCACGCCCCCCTGCTTGGCCCGCAGCGGAAAGATGTGCCCCGGTCGCCGCAGGTCCGATGGGCGGGTCTGGGGATGGATAGCCACCTGAATCGTGCGGGCCCGATCCTCGGCGGAGATCCCCGTGCTCACCCCCTGCTCAGGGCCCGCATCCACGCTCACGGTGAAGGCGGTTTGGTTGCTGTCGGTGTTGCGATCCACCATCAGGGGCAGATCGAGGGCATCCAGCCGCTCCCCCTCCATCGCCAGGCAGATCAGCCCCCGGGCCTCGGTGGCCATGAAATTGATCTGCTCCGGGGTGGCGAACTGGGCCGCACAGATCAAATCCCCTTCGTTTTCGCGGTTTTCGTCATCCACCACCACCACCATCTCGCCATTGCGGATCGCGGCCAGGCCATCGGTAATGCTGTCGAACGTCAGATCTGGCTGAGTCAGGGCGGGAGGGCTGCAGGGCCCGGGGTACTGCCACTTTTATAAAGCCCGGTACGATCTGGCGTTGCGGAGCAGCAGGCATGGCCAGCAAGCGGGTTGCGGTGATCGGGGCCTCCGGTTATGGCGGCCTGCAGACCTTGCGCCTGCTCCAGGGGCACCCGGGCCTGGAGGTGTCCTTTTTGGGGGGTGAGCGCAGCAGCGGCAAGCGCTGGAGCGAACTGACGCCCTTTCTGCCCCTGCCCGGGGATCCCGTGGTGCAGGCTCCGGATCCCGATGCCATCGCCGCCGCAGCGGATTTGGCGGTGCTGAGCCTCCCCAATGGCTTGGCCTCAAGGCTGGTGCCGCCGTTGTTGGAGCGGGGCGTCAAGGTGGTGGATCTGTCCGCCGATTACCGCTACGGCTCCCTGCAGCAGTGGAGGGAGGTCTACGCCTCGGAAGCCCGCGACTTCCCCCGCAGCGATGACACCCTGTGCGCGGAGGCCGTCTACGGCCTGGTGGAGTGGGAGCAAGAGCGCATCGCCGCGGCGCGGCTGGTGGCAGCCCCCGGTTGCTTCCCCACCGCCAGCCTGCTGGCGCTCACGCCGCTGCTGAAGCAGGGGTTGATTGAAACCGCCGGCATCGTGATCGATGCCAAAACCGGCACCAGTGGCGGTGGCCGTGCCGCCAAGGAGCATCTGTTGCTCGCGGAAGCCTCTGAGGGCGTGGCCCCCTATGGGGTGGTGGGCCACCGCCACACCAGCGAAATCGAGCAGCTCTGCAGCCGTGCCGCCGGCTCCAGCATCCAGCTGCAGTTCACGCCCCACCTGATCCCGATGGTGCGTGGGTTGTTGGCCACGGTGTACGGGCGACTGCGGGATCCCGGCCTCACCGCTGAGGACATCACCACCGTGCTGCGGGCGGCCTACCGCCATGCCCCCTGCGTGGATGTGCTGCCGGTGGGCACGTACCCCTCCACCAAGTGGGTGCGCCAAACCAACCGGGCGTTGCTGTCGGTGCAGGTGGATGCACGCACCGGTCAGCTGATCGTGCTCAGCGCCATCGACAACATGGTCAAGGGTCAGGCTGGCCAAGGGGTGCAGTGCCTCAACCTGATGGTGGGTCTGCCGGCGGAGACCGGCTTGCCCCTGTTGCCCTTCTATCCCTAGGCAGGCGGCAGCAGGCCGAGCCGCTGGGCCGCCAGCAGCACCGCCAGCGGCAGGATGCTGTGCTCCTGGCGGTGGATCCGCGCCGCGAGGCTCTCGCGGCTGTCGCCCGGGGCCACGGGAACGGCCGCCTGCACCAAAATCGGGCCGCTGTCCACCTCCAGGTGCACCAGGTGGGCGGTGCAACCGGTGAGGGTGACGCCGGCCGCCAGCGCCTGGTCCACGGCCCGGGCCCCACGGAAACTGGGCAGCAGGGAGGGGTGAATGTTCACCAGCCGGTCGGGGAAGGCGTGGATCAAGTCGGCGGTCACGATGCGCATCCAGCCCGCCATCACCACCAGATCCACCTCGGCCCTGCGAAACGCTGCGGTCAGGGCTTGATCGAGGGCTTCCCGGCTGGGGAAGTCACGGTGGTCGAGCACCTGCCAGGGCACCCCCCGCCGCTGGGCCCGGTGTTGGGCCCCGCAATCGGGGTTGTTCACCACCAACAGCTCCACCCGGGCCGGGAGCACGCCGGCCTCGCAGGCCTCCACCAGGGCTTGAAAGTTGGTGCCCGCACCGGAGGCCATCACCCCCAGCCGCAGCGCCCGGGTGGGGGCCAACGGCGTGACTGGTGGCAATGGCCACTGGACGGCCCTTTCGAGCTCGCTAGGGTCTGGAAAAGCGGGCGTCGGGCCATGTCCCATCTCTCCATCCTGCCAACGGTTCTGCGGGACGAAACCCTGTTGGCGGCGGCGCTTGAGGAACTGCAGTTGCCGGTGGTTCGCGGTGGGGTGCTCCGGGGCTTCGCCGATGAGAGCGAGGCCGTGGTGTTGCAGACGCAGCTGGCCGGCGGCCTGCGGATCGGCTGGCGCCGCCAGGCCGACGGGTCCCTGGCCCTGGTGGGCGACCTGCAGCGGCTCGGGCGCACCACCTCACCCCAACAGTTGATTGGCCGCATCACCCGCTGTTACGCCACGCTGCACGCCCTTCGCAGCGCCGCTCAGGCCACGCTTCACGTCACGGTCTGAGCGCCGGTGGTTGCGGTTGAGCTCGATTGCCGCGACCCCCAACGGCACCTGCTGGGGGTCCAGCTCACGGTCATGCCCCAACGGGCTCGGCTGCGGCTGCAGCTGCCCGCCTGGACGCCGGGCTCTTACCTGATCCGCGATTACGTCCGCCAGCTGGAGGCCCTCCAGGTGGTGCAAGCGGGCACCAGCCTGCCCCTGCGCCGCAGCACCCCCGCCCGCTGGGAGCTGGACTGCAACCCCGAGGCGGGTCCGATCACCGTGACCTACCGGGTGATGGCCACCGAGTTGTCGGTGCGCACCTGCCACATGGATCAGCAGCACGCCTTTTTGGCCCTGGCGGCCGTGGTGCTGGAGGTGGAGGGGGAACGGTGGTCGCCCCACCGGATCCAGATGCAGCTGCCGCAGGGCTGGTCGGCCTTCGTGCCCCTGCCGGAGCACCCCCAGGGGGGCTGGATCGCCCGCGATTTCGATCAGTTGGTGGACACCCCCATCGAGGCGGGCCCCCACCGCAGCCTGCACTTCGAGGTGGGTGGCATCCCCCACCGGTGGGTCACCTGGGGGGATGGGGGTGGCGGTGATGCGTGGTTGCTGGAGCGTTTTCCCAACCTGATCCGGGATGTGCAACAGGTGTGCCTGAGCTGTTGCCGGTTGATGGGGGAGGAGCGCCCCGCCAGCGACTCCTACGGCTTCGTGCTGCACCTGCTGGATGAGGGCTACGGCGGGCTGGAACACGACGACAGCACGGTGCTGGTGTACGGCCGCCAACGCCTGGAGCAGCCCCAGGGCTATCGGCGCCTGCTGCAACTGGTGGCCCACGAATACCTGCACCAGTGGAATGTGCGGCGACTTCGCCCCCAACAGCTCTGCCCGATCGATTACCAGCAGGCCAGCGTGATCCCCACCCTCTGGTTTGCCGAGGGGGTGACCAGCTATGTGGATCAGCTGTTGCCCCTGGCGGCGGGGATCACCGACCTCGATGCCCTGCTGCAGGACCTTGGCGACGACCTAAGCCGCTACCGCTTAACCCCCGGCCGCCAGGTGCAGAGCCTGCGTTGCAGCAGCCAGGAGGCCTGGGTGAAGCTCTACAAGGCGGATGCCTACGCCCCCGATAGCCAGGTGAGCTACTACCTCAAGGGTGCGGTGGTGGCGTTGTGCCTGGATCTGCAGCTGCGTCGGGATGGCTCCTCCCTGGCCGCGGTGCTGCAGCAGCTCTGGAGCAGCCATGGGCGTTGGGGGCGGGGCTACAGCGAGGCGGATTTGCACGGGGCCTTTGTGGCCCACAGCCCAGCCCTCGCGGAATTGCTGCCCCGATGGCTCGATGGACTCGACGATCCGGATCTGGAGAGCTACCTGTGGGATGTGGGCCTGCGCTTGGAGGCGGAGATGAGCACCGGCGCCTGGGCAGGCCTCTCCCTTTCCAGTGTGGAGGGAGCGTTGACGGTCCAACGGGTCTGGCGGGATGGGCCGGCCGAGCGGGCCGGCGTGATGGTGGGGGATGAGGTGCTGGCCCTCGATGGCCAGCGCTTGCGGCAACCGGGTCCATGGGGCCAGGCCCTTCGGCAGGACAGCCCGCAGGTGCTGCTGATCAGCCGCCGTTCCCAGCTCCACAGCCTCACCCTGCGTCCCGAAGCCCCTGCGGTGGAGCGCTACCGCTTGGTGCCCGTGGATCCGATCTCCCCGCAGCAGGCCCAGCTCCAGGCCCAGTGGTGCCGCCTTGACACGGCGGTGCCATGTTGAACCCCCTGAGCGGCCAGCGGCGCCAGCGGGCCCTGGGCTGGGCCATGGGGGGGCTGGCGACCGTCGCCGGCCTGTTTGGCTTGAGCTTGGTGCTGCAAAGCCTGGGCGACAACGGCCCCCTGGTGCTGCAACCGCAGCGGCAGCGGGTGCCCGATCCCCCGGCTCAGGCCGCCTGGATCAGCCCCCTAAAACGCCAATGTTCCGTGGGCGACCGGGCCCTGCGGCAGCACCTGCTCAGCCTGCAGCGCAGCCTGCCCCAGCGGATCGAGCGCCTGCGCATCGACCCAAGCAACTATGCGGAGCGTCTGCGGCGCGACGCCTATGGCAATCGCCTCGACACCACTCCCTCGGTGGTGGTGATGCACGAAACCGTCTACGGCCTTGGCTCCGCCATCAACACCTTCACCACCCACCACCCGGATGACGCTGACCAGGTGAGTTACCACCTGTTGCTGGGCGAGCACGGCCGCGTGGTGCAGGCGGTGGATCCCGCCAAGCGGGCCTATGGCGCCGGCTATTCCGCCTTTCAAGGCCGTTGGGTGATCACCAACCCCGCCATGGCCGGATCGGTGAACAATTTTGCGCTGCATGTGAGCCTGGAAACCCCCTTGGACGGGGAGGACAGCGAAGCCGGCCACAGCGGCTACACCGCGATCCAATACGACAACCTTGCCCTGGTGCTGGCCGATTGGATGCGGCGCTACCGCATTCCATTCGAGGCGATCACCACGCACCGTCACGTGGATCTGGGGCTGGAGCGGGCCGATCCCCGCAGTTTCGATTGGTCAGCACTGCAGCGGCGGCTGGCCGCCCTCGGTGCCCTGTGTTGACCGGCCTGTGCCGACCTAGATCACCGGTGAGACCGCCTTTTTGCGCTGGCTGAACACCAGCCCGTGCAGTTCGGGGTCCTGCATGTAGCGCAGGATGCGGGCCGGGTAGTCGAGCTTGCCGTTGTGCA
>CAWUND010000031.1:0-10423 GCA_963923815.1 uncultured bacterium | reverse complement strand
ACCGTGACCGGCGCCGTGTTCGCCGATGGCGAGCTGCGCATCACCACCATCGATGAGTTCCCGGTGAATGTGGCCCCCAGCCGCCACATGCTGTTCACCCGCCACCGGGACATGCCCGGCATCATTGGTCACCTGGGCTCCGTGCTGGGCGAGCACAACGTGAACATCGCCTCGATGCAGGTGGGCCGCCGCATCGTGCGGGGCGATGCCGTGATGGTGCTCAGCCTGGATGACCCCCTGCCCCCCAGCCTGCTGGCCACGATCCACGCGATCAACGGCATCCAGGAGGCCCACCCCGTCACCCTTTGATGGCGCTCTCCTGGTGGCGGCTGGAGCTGCCCTGCCCGCCGGAGCTGGAGGATTCGCTCACCTGGAAGCTGAACACCCTCGGCATCCACCGGGTGGCGTTGCAGCACCGGCCTGAGGCCCCCGACCAGCGCCAGCTGGTGGCGTGGTTGCCGGCGGCCGATTGGCCGGCCCCCGAGCGGCAGCAGCTGCCCGCTGCCCTCGCCCCCCTGGCGGCCACCTTCGGCCTGGAGCTGGCCCCCCTGAGCTGGCTGGAGCAGGCCGATGAGGATTGGAGCCTGAGCTGGAAGCAGCACTGGCAGCCCGATCCGGTGGGGGAGCGCCTGCTGATCCTGCCCGCGTGGCTGGAGCTGCCGGCGGAGCACGCCGATCGGCTGGTGATCCGCATGGACCCCGGCAGTGCCTTCGGCACCGGCAGCCACCCCACCACCCGCCTCTGCCTGGAGGCGATCGAACAGTTGCCCAACCTGCAGGGTGCCCGCGTGGCAGACCTGGGCTGCGGCAGCGGCATTCTTGGCCTTGCGGCCCTGCTGCAGGGGGCCCGCAGCGTGGCGGCGGCCGACACCGATTCCCTGGCGGTGCGCGCCACCCGCGACAACGCCGCCGTGAGTGGCTTCAGCGACCAGCTCAGCGTGGACTTGGGCTCGGTGGAGCGCCTGGCGGAGCTGCTGGGGGGGCAACCCGCCGACCTGCTGCTCTGCAACATTCTGGCGCCGGTGATCGAGGCCCTCTCGCCCGCCTTCAGCACCGTGCTCGCCCCGGATGGCCTGGGGCTGCTGAGCGGCCTGCTGGTGGATCAGGCGCCGCGGCTGCAGGCGGTGCTGGCGGAGCAGGGCTGGCGGGCGGAGCTCACCGCCCAGCAGAGCCAGTGGGGCCTGATGACCCTGCGCCGGGCGGACGTTACATAAGTCACACTGATGTGTGCCGGGGGTTCTGATTGGCCTTCGCGGCCAGATGCCCACAGAACCCCAGGAAACGGTCGTGGCGGATGTAGGAAGGGTCCGTCCTGCGGGCCTGGGTTTCCCCCAGCAGCCTGTAAGCCCTAATCCCTTCCATGGCTTCCTACAAGGTCACCCTCATCAGCGAGGCAGAGGGCCTCAACAAGACCATCGAGGTTCCCGACGATCAGTACATCCTCGACGCCGCTGAAGAGCAGGGCATCGACCTCCCCTACTCCTGCCGTGCCGGTGCCTGCAGCACCTGCGCTGGCAAGCTCACCGCTGGCACCGTGGATCAGTCCGACCAGAGCTTCCTGGACGACGACCAGATCGAAGCCGGTTTCGTGCTGACCTGCGTGGCCTACCCCACCAGCGACTGCACCATCAAGACCCACGCCGAAGAAGAGCTCTACTGAGCCCTGGCGCCCAACAGACGTCGGGCGTGCCCGTTCACGCCCCGTCCCGCATTGGCCACAAACCACCCCTCGGGGTGGTTTTTTTGTGGTGGAGACCCGCTGCCCGTTGTGCCCCCCGCCGCCACCCCTTCGGTTGTGACACCACCCCAGGGCCCCGCCCCGGTGGAGCGGCTGTTTGAGCCCGGCAGTGAGCACACCAGCCCTGGGGGGCAATACAGCTTCCGGGTGCTCGGCCCCTGTTGCCGCCTGTTTGACCGCGAAGAGCTGCCCTGGCCCTGCTGCCGCATCGCCTGGCGCAGCAAGGAGCCCAGCTGGCGCCGGGTGGGCCGTCGCTTCGTGGCCGACCTGGCCTCACGCCGCTGCCCCTCCTATGCGGTGGAGCTGCTGCAGCCGGGCTCCCGCCCCACCACCACCGTGCTGACGCTGTTCTCCCTGCGGCTCACGGCCCCCCTGCAGGAGTGGTGGTACAGCAAGCAGCCCAGCTCCATGGAGCCGCACAACAGCCGGCCCCCCGATCCCACCGCCTAGCCCTAGCCCTAGCCCCAGCCACAAAAAAGCCCCGCCGGTGGCGGGGCCTGTGGGCTGAAGCCTTGGGGGATCAGAAGTAGATCTTGCCGCCGCCCCACTGCTGACCCTGCACCTTCGGGGCCACCAGGATGAAGCCGGCCATCAGGCGCAGGTCTTCGTCGCTGAGGTCGCGCATTTTCACGAACACATCGCTGCTGCGGATGCTGGGGTGCACGTCGGCAATGCTGTACTCGCCGTCGTAGCTGGTGGGGTCCTTCATGTAGTCCACCAGGGCCTCGACGTTGTCGCGGGCCGGGGTGGCCAGGGCCAGGGTTTCGGGGTCGAGACCCACGTTTTGGTTGGTCTTGGTGATGCCGCCGGCGTGGCACTCACCGCAGCTGCTGTTGAAGATCTTGCGGCCGGCCTTCACCTCCTGTTCGCTGAAGCTCACCTCGGTGCCGTCGGGGGTGGCGGGCACGGTGAGTTGGTCAGCGGTCCACTGGGCCGCTTGCACCGGGCCGGCCAGGCCCAGCAGCAGAGCCAGGGGCAGAACCAGCAAGCCAGCCGCCAGGCGGGCCAGGGTTCGGAGCGCAGAGGAGAAGGAAGAAGCCATCGAATACGCCGGCGATGTGGCGGTGAAAAACCGCGCCAGAGCCCTTGTATCACGGCCAATGGGCCGCCCGGTTGCCCGGGGCCCAGGCACTCACGAACTGTTGCAGCCTCAGGCTTCGGCGGGGCTCAGCTCCAGGGTGAGGAAGTCTTTGGCCAGCTCAGTGTTGGCAAAGATGGCCCGCGCTTCCGCCAGCAGATCGTCCGGGGTGACGGGGTTGCCCGGCATGTAGCGGGGGCTGAGGTGGGTGAGCACCAGCTGCTTCACCCCCGCCGCCAGTGCCGTCTGGGCCGCCATGGTGCTGGTGGAGTGCTGGCGGGCGATGGCCATCTCCGCCTCCCCGTGGGCAAAGGTGCTCTCGTGGATCAGCAGGTCGGCGCCGCGGGCCAGCTCCACCGCCGCCTCGCAGAACACCGTGTCGGTGCAGTACACCACGCTGCTGCCGGGCCGCGGCGGCCCGCACAGCTGGGCTCCGTTGATGATCCGCCCGTCGTCGAGGGTCACGGTTTGCCCCGCCTTGAGCTGGGCGTAGATGGGCCCCGGTGGAATCCCCAGGGCGCGGGCCTGCTCCACATCGAAACGGCCGGGGCGGGGCCGTTGGTCGACCCGGTAGGCGAAGGCCGGCACCCGGTGGGTGAGCGGGGCACAGCGCACCTGCAGGTCGTCGTCGTCTAGCAGCACCGCACCGCTGTGGGCGGCTTGTTTTACCCGGTGGGTGCGCAGCGGATAGCCGATGCGGGTGGAGGAGGTGCGCAGCACCCCCTCCAGGTAGTCGCGCAGGGGGTCGGGGCCGTAGAGATCGATGCCGCTGCAGGTGCCCGCCAGCCCGAGGCTGGCCAGCAGCCCCGGCAGCCCGAACACATGGTCGCCATGCATGTGGGTGATGAAGATCCGGCTCAGCTGGCTCACCCGCAGCTCGCTGCGCAAAAACTGGTGCTGGGTGCCCTCGCCGCAGTCGAACAGCCACAGCTCGGCCCGCTGCGGCAGCCGCAGGGCCACCGCAGACACGTTGCGCCCCCGGGTGGGAACGCCCGAACTGGTGCCGAGGAAGGTGACCTGCACGGCCGGCGCAACCCCGGTCTCACTGCGCTGATCGTGCCACGTCGGGGCTGGCGTCCCCCCGGGCGGGTGGTCACAATGGCCTGCCAGGCCTGGTTGCCGTTCGATGGTTCGCCCGCTGCCCTCCGCGCTGGGCTGTCTCGCCCCCTTGGCGTCGATCGCCCTGGGCTTGCCGGCGGCCTGGCCCGTGGTGGTGCAGGCCCGTGGGGTGGAGATCCAGCCGGTGGCCGCCCGGGAGCCCCAGGTGCGGGTGTTGCTGCTGCAAGGGTCCGGGGCGCAGCTGCGGGCCGCGGCGTCCGCCGCTGGCCTGCGGGTGCGGGATGGCCAGGGCCGTCCCCTGCTGGAGCTGCCGGCGGAGCGGGGCCTGCCGCTGATCCAGGTGGAGGTGCAGGAGGGCTGGCTGCGGCTGCGGGCCCTGGCGGAGCCCGAGGGCCAGGCGGCAGCGCAGGCGCCGGAGGCCGTGCTGGCCCGGGAGCTGTGGTTGGAGGCCCTGCCCGCGGCCACGGAGCCCGATCCGGGCCTATGGCTGCAGCAGCGCCGGTACCGGGGGCGCTTGCAGCTGCGCCTGGAGGCCAACCAGCTGCAGGTGGTGAACCACGTGCCCGTGGAGACCTACCTCGCCAGCGTGGTGGGCAGTGAGATGCCCGCCAGTTGGCCCCAGGAGGCGCTGCGGGCCCAGGCGGTGGCGGCCCGCACCTATGCCCTCAAGGCCCGCAAACCCGCCGCCAGCTTTGACCTGCAGGCCACCACCGCCAGCCAGGTGTACAAGGGCGTGGATGCGGAAACCCCTTCCACCCGTGCGGCGGTGGAGGGCACCCGCGGCCTGGTGCTCACCTACGACGACGCCCTGATCGATGCGGTGTTCCACAGCAGCAGTGGCGGCAGTGCCACGGAAAGCAGCGGCCAGCTGTGGTCGCGGCAGCTGCCCTATCTGGTGAGCGTTCCCGATTTCGATCGCGATTCGCCGGTGCGGGAGTGGCGCCAGCCCCTGGATGCCCCCCTGCTGGGCCGGGCCTTCCCCGAGCTGGGGGCCGTAACGGCCATCGAGGTGCTCTCCACCACCGCCACGGGGCGGGTGCGGCAGGCCCGGGTGGTGGGTCCCAGCGGCCAGCTGCTGCTCAGCGGGGCCCAGTTGCGCAGCCGCCTGGGCCTGAAGAGCACCTGGGTGCGTTTTGAGCTGGTGCCCCTTGCCCAACCCCCGCAGGCAGCTCCGGCAGCCCAGGCGGAGCCGGCGCCCACGGCCCTGTTGCCCCCCCTGCCAGCCCTCACCCTGCCGGCGCCGGCCACCCCAGCCCTTGAGGTGCTGCAGCTGGTGGCCGTGGGCCGCGGCTTCGGCCACGGCATTGGCATGAGCCAGTGGGGGGCCCTGGGGATGGCCCGTCAGGGGGAGAGCTTCGCGGCGATCCTGCGGCACTACTACCGCGGCGCCCAGCTGCGCCCCTATGGCCAGATGGCGGCCGTGGCCAGCCTTGGGTCAGGCTGGGGCCAGGAGCAGGCCACGGCCCTGACGACGACCCCTTGATCAGCCTGGCCGCCCTGGCCCCGGCGGGCCTGCAGGTGGAGCCCGATGCCACCGCCGTGGCCGAGCAGGTGGCGGACACCCTGCTGGAGGCCCTGCGGCGGGGCAGCACCCTCGGCTTGGCCACCGGCCGCACGATGGTGCCGGTGTATGGCGCCTTGCGGCGGCGGCTCGCGGCGCTGCCCCCGGCCGAGCGGCGGGCGCTGCTGGCGGGGTGGCGCAGCTTCAACCTGGATGAATACGTGGGGCTCGGGCCTGCGGATGCCGGCTCCTTCTCCGGGTTTATGGCGGAGCAGCTGGGGCACCCCCTCCACCTGCCGGCCGGTGCCCTGCGGCTGCCCGATGGCCTGGCGGCGGATGCCGAGGCGGAGGCCCAGCGCTATGGCGCCGCCGTGCGGGCGGCGGGCGGCATCGACCTGCAGCTGCTGGGGCTGGGCAACAACGGCCATGTGGGCTTCAACGAACCCCCCTGCCCCGCCGATGCCCCCTGCCGCAGCCTGGCCCTGAGCGACGCCACCCGCCTGCAGAACGCAGCCGCCTTTGGGGGCGATCCCGCCGCGGTGCCGGCCCAGGCCATCACCCTCGGCACCGCTGAGATCCGTGCCGCCCGCCAGCTGCTGTTGGTGGTCACCGGCAGCGCCAAGGCGCAGGTGCTGCGCCGCTGCCTGCTGGAGCCCCCCTGCGCCGAGCTGCCCGCCAGCTGGCTGCAGGGCCATCCGGGGCTGCGGATCGTGGTGGATGCCGCCGCCGCTGCGGCGCTGCCCCTCAACTGAGAACCGCCTCCATCAGGGCGTCGTCCGCCTCCAAATTGGCGGTGACGCTGCGCACGTCATCGAGCTCCTCCAGGGCATCCAGCAGCTTCAGGCACGGGGCCAGCAGCTCGGGATCCTCCAGCCGGCAGGGGGTTTGGGCGATCCAGCGGTGTTCCCAGCTGCTCACGGGCAGGCCCCGGCGGCGCAGTTGGTCCTGCAGGGCCTCCAGCTGCGCGAAGCCGCTGATCACGTCGGCCCCCTGGGGGTCGAGCTCATACCCCAGGATCTCCGGTCCGCCGGCCTCCTCCAGGGCCAACAGCTGCTCCAGCAGCGCGTCCTCCTGCAGGCCGCCCTGCTCCAGACGCACCACGCTGCGGTGGTCGAACAGATAGCCCACGCAGCCGGTTTCCCCCAGGTTGCCGCCGTGTTTGCTGAAGGCCAGCCGCAGCTCCGCCGCCGTGCGGTTGCGGTTGTCGGTGAGGGCCTCGATCAACACCGCCACGCCGCCGGGGCCATAGCCCTCGTAGCGCACCTCCTCAAATTGGCTGCCGCCATCGCCCCCCTGGCCGGAGCCCTTGGCGATGGCCCGCTCGATGTTGGCGTTCGGCACCCGGGCCGCCTTGGCCTTCTCGATGGCGGTGCGCAGCTGGAAGTTGCCGGCGGGATCGGCCCCGGCGCGGGCCGCCACCATGATTTCCCGGCCCAGGCGGGTGAACACGGCGCCGCGCTTGGCGTCCACCACCGCCTTGGTGCGTTTGATTTGGGCCCATCGGCTGTGGCCGGCCATGTGCGGAGACGGGAGCGGGGAGGCGGGGGTTAGCCCGCGGCATCGAGCACCAGCCGCGGCTGCAGCTGGCCCTCGCTCTGCAGCCGGGCCATGCCCGCCAGGTTGCCATCCGGGCCCACCACCACCACCGCCGCGTCGAGGGGGAGCTCCAGCCCGCAGGGCTGGCTGCGGCCGCAGCGCCAGCCCGCCAGGTCGGCCGTGCTCAGGTGGTGCTGGGGCAGATGGGCCAGGGCCTGCAGCGGTGACACCAGCGGCGGCGGCGTGTGCTCCAGCGCCTCCAGGGGCACGCTCTGCTGCAGATCAAAGCCGAGGGCCTCGGTGCGCCGCAGGCTGGCCAGGCAGCCGCCGCAGCCCAGCAGCTCCCCCAGATCCCGAGCCAGCGAGCGGATGTAGGTGCCGGCGGAGCAGCCCACCAGCAGCTCCAGCTGCCCCAGGGCTGGATCCCAGGCCAGCAGCTCCAGCCGCTGGATGGTCACGCTGCGGGCCGGCAGCTCGAGGGCCTGCCCCTGGCGCGCCAGCTTGTAGGCCCGCTGGCCATCCACATGCACCGCGGAGACCGCGGGCGGCCGCTGCGCAATGGTGCCGCGGAAGGCCCCCAGGGCCCGTTCCAGCGCCGCGGCGTCGAGCTCGGGCCAGGGGCCCTGCCGCAGCGGCGTGCCCTCCAGGTCGTCGCTGTCGGTGATGGTTCCCAGCTGGATGCGACCGCGGTAGGTCTTGTCGCCGCTGAGGTAAGGCAGCAGCCGGGTGGCGGGCCCCAGGGCGATGGGCAGCACGCCGGTGACCGCCGGATCCAGGGTGCCGCCATGGCCCACCCGTTTGAGGCCATAGGCGCGGCGCACGCGGCTCACACAGCCGTGGGAGCTCAGACCGGCCGGCTTGTCGAGCACCAGAAAGCCGCAGGTCAAGGGCTGTGCAGGCGGGCCAGCCGCTCATGTTGCCATCGGCCCTTCAACCCTGGGCGGGCCTGGCCAGTTGCGGCAGGGTGTGGCCATGGTTGCCACCCCACCGGCCCCAGCCGGCCCCCCGAGCCCCGAGACCCTGCAGCAGCGCCGCGACCTGGCCTACCTGGTGCTGGCGGGCCTGTTCCTCGGAACCATGGGCATGCTCAACATCCTGGGGCTCACCCGCTTCCTGCAGCTGGGGCAGATCGGCTCCTGGCCGGTGGTGGTGGCGGTGGGGGCCCTGCCCTACCCGCTCACCTTCCTGTGCACCGACCTGATCAGCGAGATCTGGGGGGAGCGCAAGGCCAGCCAGCTGGTGTGGGTGGGGCTGCTGCTCAACGGTTGGATCGTGCTGATCCTGTGGCTGGGGGGCGTGCTGCCGGGGGTGCCGGGGGCGCCTGATCAAACCTTCTTCGCCATGCGCGGCCTGGCCTTTGGGGCGGTGGGGGCGTCGATGGCCGCCTACCTGGCGGCCCAGTTCACCGATGTGCAGCTGTTCCATTTCTGGAAGCGATTCAGCGGCGGCAAGGCCCTGTGGCTGCGCAACAACGGCTCCACCCTGGTGAGCCAGCTGGTGGACACCAGCGCCGTGGTGCTGATCAGCCACTACGGCGCCCACGTGTTGCCGTTGCGGGCGGAGGCGCCGGTGTTGCCGCAGCTGCTGAGCTTCATCGCCAGCGGCTACCTGTTCAAGGCGGTGGCGGCCCTGGCGGACACGCTGCCCTTCTATCTGCTCACGGCCTGGCTGCGGCGCTGGCTGGATGTGCCTGGGGAGGGGGCGGAGCTGGGCCCCCTACGGTGAGCCCCCATGAGCACCTGCACCGCCCTTTCGATCGAGCACTTCCTGGCGGGGGGCTTTGACCTGCGCCAGCACCTGGCGGATCACCTGCAGCTCAGCCGCGAGGAGCTGGAGCGCCGCCTACCCCAGGCCACCGAAGCCCTGGCGGCGGCCCACCCCGGGGCGTTCGACCTGCAGCAGGCCGAAGCCTTCTACGAGAGCGCCGTGGGCACCGGCCACCTGCTGGAGCTGGCCGCCTGGCACCTGGGCAGCGCCGATTACATCGCCGACACGCTGCGGCTGCAGGCGCGCTTTGCCCGCGGTCAGGTGCTGGATTTTGGCGGCGGCATCGGCACCCATGCCCTGGCGGCGGCGGCCCTGCCGCAGGTGGAGGCGGTGTGGTTTGTCGACCTCAACCCCGAGAACCGCCGCTTCGTGGCGGCCCGGGCCGAACGCTTCGGCCTGCAGCACAAGCTGCGCTGCTTCCGCGATCTGGATGCCCCGGAGCTGCCCCAGCGGTTCGACACCCTGGTGTGTCTGGATGTGCTGGAGCATCTGCCGGATCCGGCGGCCCAGCTGGAGATCTTTGCGGCCCGCATGGGGGCCGGCTCGATCGCGTTGCTCAACTGGTATTTCTTCCAGGGCTTCCAGGGGGAATACCCCTTCCACGTGGACGATCCGCAGCTGGTGGAGGCCTTCTTCCGCACGCTCCAGGGCCGTTTCCTGGAGGTGTTTCACCCCTATCTGATCACCACCCGGGCCTATCGCCTGGCCTAAAAAAAAGCCGGTGCCTTGGGGGCACCGGCGACCGTGGATCTGCGTCGGACGATCAGCCGACGGCGATGTTGATGCGCTTGCGGGTGCGCAGGCCGCGCTTGATGGTGTCGAAGCTCACGATGCCGTCCACCAGGGCGAACAGGGTGTCGTCGGCACCGCGGCCCACGTTCACCCCGGGCAGCACCGAGGTGCCGCGCTGGCGGATCAGGATCGAGCCGGCGCTCACGGTTTCACCGCCGTAGCGCTTCACGCCGAGGCGCTTGGAGTTGGAGTCGCGGCCGTTGCGGGTGGAGCCGGTGCCTTTCTTGTGGGCCATGGTTCAAAAAATGTGGGGTCGGGACGCTGCTGCGGATCAGGCCAGGGCTTTGCCGCCCACCTTGATGGATTTCACCATCACCCGGGTGAGTTCCTGCCGGTGACCGTTCTTGCGGCGGGTCTTCTTCTTGGGGCGCATCTTGTACACGATCACCTTGGGGCCGCGGCGATGGGCCATCACCTGCAGTTCCACGGTGGCGCCCTTCACGTAGGGCTGGCCCACGTTGGCGGCCTTGCCATCGTTCACCAGCAGCACGTTTTCGAGGGTGATGCTGCTGTCCACATCCGCCTGGATGCGGTCGAGGTCGTAGTACCGGTTGGGCTGAACCCACACCTGGGTGCCCGAGGTCTCAACGATGGCGTAGGGGGCCGCGCTAGAGGCGGCTTGGGCGTCTGTGCTCATGGGATACGGGGCGTGGTCAGGCAGGTGGGCACGGGGCCAACCTTTCGGCCTGCCGCACGGCAATCGAAAGACAAACAATGATCTTCCACTGTTGACCTCCGGGTCGTCAACACTGTGGGCGTTGCCAGGACCTGACCACGGCTCATGTCCCAGCCGGCTCTCACGATCGCCTCGCTGCTGTCGGATCCTCGCCTCGAGCGCGCCTGCCGCAGCTGGCTGAAGGGGGGCCGCTACCGCCTGGAGGATCTGGGCTCCCTGCCCGATCCGGTGCAGGAGCTGATCCAACGCCGCGACACCTTTGATGTGGTGTTGCTG
>CAWUND010000030.1:0-10478 GCA_963923815.1 uncultured bacterium | reverse complement strand
CATCCCACCAGCCACACCGCTCGCTACCTCAAGCAGGTGCTGGAGCAGCACCCGCCGCAGGTGGTGGCGGCCGCCTGAGCGTCAGCTCAGACCGGCACCAGTTCACGGATCTGGTCTTTGGCTCCTAGGCCAAGCCCTTGGGCGGCTCCCGTGGTGGGGTCTGGTTCAAGGGTGTTGGTGTCGAGCCGAAGGCTGCGACCATCCGCCAGCACCACGCCGATGAGGGGTTGGTTGCCGCTGCAGAGATCCACCAATTGATCGCCCCGCTGCTCGAAGCGCACGCCGATCTGGCCGATGTCGCCCCGTTGGCAGCGGCGCAGGCCCTCGAGGGGCAGGCGCAGGATCAGCCCTTGGCGGCTGGCGGCCACCACGCTGCCCGTGCCCTCCAGGCCAACGGCTCCCACCACCGTTTCACCGGGCAGCAGCCGCAGCAGCACGGGCCCCTGGGCGTTGCGGCCCATCACCGGCAGGTTGCTGTCGTTCACCGCCAGCCGCAGCAGGCGACCGGTGCTGCTGGCCACCACCAGATCTTCGCCATCACGGCAGAGCACCGCCCGCTGCAGGCTCACCCCCTCCTTCAGTTTCAACACGGAGGTGGCTCGGCCGGACAGATCTTGAAACTCCTCGATCGGCAACCGTTTGAAGCGGCCATCGCTGCTGAGCAGCCCCACGCTGGTGCCGGTTGCGGCGTCGCCACTGGGGAGCACCAGCAGCTGCACCACCCGCTCGCCGCTCATGCCATCCGGAAGGAATTTCTCGAGGGTTCCGGGCTGCTGCCCAGCGAACTCCCAGCGCAGCAGGGCCACACGGCCCGCATCGGTGAAGGCCAGCACCGCTGGCTGGCTGGCCACCGGCAGGATCAACCGCGCCGGTGCCGGATGCTCGCCGACCGGCGCGGATTCATCCAGGTGCAGGCGCCCCAGCAGCTGCGGCCCCACCACCTTCACCTGGCCATCGGCCTGGATCAGCAGCCGACCATCACTGGGCAGACCCTCGAGGGCCCGTTGGCGCAGCAGTTCACTGTTGGGACGCTGAGCCGCGGTGCGCTGGGCCACCAGTTCGTCGCCCCCCTCCACCAGTCGGGTGCGGCGGGGTGTGGCGAAGCGTTTTTTGAGTGCCTTGAACTCGGCCACCATGCTGTCGAGCAGGGCGGGCCGCTCATCCAGCAGGTGCCGCAGCCGGGCCCGCTCCTGGCGGAGGTCTTCCGCCTCCTTGCGCAGGCTGTTCTGCTCCAGCCCCGTGAGCCGCCTGAGGGGCATGGCCAGCACGGCGTCCGCCTGCCGTTCGTTGAGGTCGAGGTGCACCTGCAGGCTGGCCTTGGCGCTGGCGGCGTCGGGGGCCGCGGTGATCATCTCGATCACCCGGGCCAGGGCATTGAGGGCGGTGATCAGGCCCTCCACCACCTCCAGCCGGTCTTCCGCCCGCTTCAGCGCATGGCGGGTGCGGCGAATCAGGGTGAGCTCGCGGTAGTCGAGGAATTCCTGCAGCAGCTGCCGCAGGGTGAGCTGGATCGGTTTGCCGTGCACCAGTGCCAGCAGGATGGCGCCGTAGTTGCTTTGCAGCGCCGTGCGCCGCTGCAATTCGGCGAGCACCGTTTCCGGGTTGGCGTCGCGGCGCAGTTCCACCACCACCCGCATGCCATCGCGGTCGGATTCGTCGCGGATGTCGGCGATGCCGTTGACCTTGCCCTCATTCACCTGCTCCGCCAGCTTCTCGATCCAGCCGGCTTTGCTCAGCTGGTAGGGCAGCTCGGTGATCACCACGGCGCCGCGCTTGTGGCGGCCCTTGCCGGGCTGAACCTCTTCGATGTGGGCCACGCCCCGCATCGGGATGCTGCCGCGGCCATAGAGATACGTGTCGCGCACGCCGCTGCCGGTGAGCACTTCACCGCCGGTGGGAAAGTCGGGCCCCGGCACCAGCTCCAGCAACTTGTCGTCGCTGAGGTCTGGCTTGCGCACCAGGGCGATCAGCGCATCCACCACCTCCCCCAGGTTGTGGGGGGGGATGTTGGTGGCCATGCCCACGGCGATGCCCGTGCAGCCATTCAGCAGCAGGAAGGGCAGCTGGGCCGGCAGCACCGTGGGCTCCTGTTGGGAGCCGTCGAAGTTGGGGGCGAAATCAACGGTGTCGTCGCCGATTTCATCGAGCATCGCCTCGTTGGCGATGGGGGCCAGGCGCGTTTCCGTGTAACGCATGGCGGCCGGCGGGTCGTCGTCCACCGACCCGAAGTTGCCGTGGCCATCCAGCAGCGGGTTGCGGCTGGCGAAGGTCTGCACCAGCCGCACCAGGGCGTCGTACACCGCCTGGTCGCCGTGGGGGTGGTACTTGCCGAGCACGTCGCCCACCACGCGGGCGCACTTGCGGTAGGGCCGGTCTGGGGTGAGCCCCAGCTCGTGCATGGCGTACAGGATGCGCCGTTGCACCGGCTTGAGACCGTCGCGGGCGTCGGGCAGGGCCCGGCCCACGATCACGCTCATGGCGTATTCGAGATAGGAGCGCTGCATCTCCTGATGCAGGTCCACGGGCTCGATGCGGCCGTCGCCGATGGGCATCCGTTACCTGAGCCGGGGGCCGAACGTGCGCGTCAGCCTACCGATGGTGTCCGGGTTCGCGTCAGGGTTCGTCGTCGCCGTTGCTCGTGCCGGCGTTGGCGTGGGCCCGCTCCACATCGGCCTTCAGGGGGGCCTCCGCCAACAGCCGGGCGGTGGAGCTCCGCAGGCGGTTGCCCCAGAGCTGTTCCTTTTGATAGCTCTCGAGCACGTAGTTGGGCTCACCGGCTAGTGCCCTGTGGGCGAGCTCCAGGCTTTCGGGGTTGCCCGGTTTCTGGCTGTTCAGCGCCGCCGCCAGGGCCAGCATCGGTTCGGCGGCGGTGGGCTTGATGCCGAGCACCCGCCGCCAGCGCTTGATCGCCTCGCCATCGTTCTTCTGCTCGTAGAGCACCAGGGCTTGGTTGTTGATGGCCTCCCAGAAATCCCCCCGCAGGGCCGAGGCCCGCTCGAACGCCGTCAGGGCCGCATCGCCCTTGCCCATCAGGATGTTGGCGTTGCCCAGGTCGAAGTAGGCGCCGGGGTTTTTGTTGTCGAGCTTGAGCCCCTGGCGGATCAGGTCTGCCGCCTGCTGCGGCTGGCTTTGCTTCAGGGCCAGGGCGCCCTGGGCAAACAGGATGCCGGGGTTGCGCGGGTCGAGCTCCCGGGCTCGGGCCAGGGAGTTGCCGGCCTGCTTGTTTTGGCCGCTGCGCAGCTGCGCTTCCGCCAGCAGCACCCAACCCCGCGGGTCGGAGGGGATCAGCTGCACGGTGAGGGCCGCCAGCCGGGCGGCATCCTCCGCCTGGCCAATGCGCAGCAGCCGGGCGGCCGCCTGGGCGATGCCCAATCCGGCCCCCTCCAGGGTGCGCGGGCTGGGGGTGACCACATAGGGCACGAAGGCCACGCTCAACATCACTGGGGTTGCCGCCAAGCTCCTCAACCAGCGCGCAACCATCGATGCAGGGCGTTGAGCGCTCAGGTTAGGCATCGATCCCAGCGTTGACCGCCGTTTCACCCCCCAGGGCAGCACGAATGTTGCGGCGCCACATCGCCGGTTTGATGCGCCGCAGGGCTGAGGCCCGGAGCTTGTCGTCCCACTCCGCATCGCTCCAGGCCAGGGCCTGCTCCGCCCGCAGGTCGAGCCACCAGGGCCGCGGCTGCAGGTCGGGGTCGGCGCTGCTGGGGAGCGGTTTGTGGTTCCAGGGGCAGACGTCTTGGCAGATGTCGCAGCCCGCCACCCATCCCTGCAGGTGCTCCGCCATGGCGGGCGGCAGTGCGGCATCGCGGTTTTCGATCGTGTGGAAGGCGATGCAGCGGCGCGCATCCACCACGAAGGGTTCGGTGATGGCGGCCGTGGGACAGGCATCCAGGCAGGCGCTGCAGGCGCCGCAGGCCGGTTGGGCCGGCGGGTCGGGCCGCAGCTCGGCGCTGGTGAGCAGGTGGCCTAGCAGCAGCCAAGAGCCATGGCCGCGGTGGATCAGGTTGCCGTGTTTGCCGATCCAGCCCAGCCCCGCCTCTTCGGCCCAGGCTTTGTCCATCAGGGGGGCGCTGTCGACGCAGGCGCGCCACCGCACCCCCGGCTGCTGTTGCTCCAGCCAGCGCCCCAGGGCCCGCAGGCGGCCATCCATCACGCGGTGGTAGTCGCGCCCCCAGCCGTAGCGCGCCACCTTGAGGCTGCCGGGACTCCGCTGCACATCCACGTAGTAGGGGAGCCCCACCGCCACCACGCTGCGCACCCCCGGCAGCAGCTGAGCCACGTCTTGGCGCCGTGGGTCGGCCATCCAGGCCATGTCGGCCTGGTGGCCCGCCGCCAGCCAGCGCTCCAGGGCTGCGCTGCGCAGTTTCATGCGCTCCCCGCCCTCGGCTGCGGCGATGCCCACCGGGTCAAACCCCAGCTGCCGCGCCTGCTGCTTGACCGTGTCGGCTCGATCCACCGCCCCTACGATTTGCGCGATTGCATCCGTTCCACTGTGAGTTCAGCAGCCTCTGGCCGTTTCGCCACCCTGTTCCGTTGGCTCGGTCTCACCCTGGTGGTGTTGCTGGCGCTGCAGCTGCTGGCCGTGTTGGCGGTGAACGGCTGGGGCGAGGAGAGCTTCCGCCAGCTGGTGTCCACCACGCTGATCACCCAGTCGCCGATGGCGTTCGTGGGCATGCTGCTGATGCTGATCGGCGCCCGTCTGGATGAGCCCGTGCCCGGCCGCACCCCGCTGCGCTGGTTTGTGTGTGTGGTGAGTGGGGTGCTGGCGTTTTGCCTGCTGATCACCATCCCGGTGACCATCAGCGGCGACCGCGCCCTCAGCGACCAGGCCAACCAGGCCCTGCTGGCCCAGAGCGGCCAGCTGGCCATGGCGCGCTCCCAGCTGGAGAACCCCCAGGTGATCGATCAGGTGATCCTGCAGGGGGAGCAGGCCGGGCAGATTCCGGCGGACGCCAGCGAGGCCCAGAAGCAGCAGATCGCCAAGTCGTTCATGGGGCGCCAGCTGCAGCAGGCGGAGGACCAGCTCAAGCAGGCTGAAAACCGCCGCGATCTGGCCGCCAACCAACGCCGCATCGGCGGCACGGGCACCTCGCTGGTGCTGGTGGCCGCCTTCACCCTGCTGGCCCTGGTGGCTGTGCTGTGAGGCCGGCTGGCTAAGTTGCAGCTACCCGCTGTTCTCCGGTTCCCCCGGCCCGTCGTAGGTGCAAGCCAGTCCCAGACCTGAGCAGCCGCTGGGTGACCGTCTCCAGCAGGACCTCAAGAACGACCTGATCGCCGGGCTGCTGGTGGTCATCCCGTTGGCCACCACCATTTGGCTGGCCACCACGGTGAGCCGCTTTGTGTTGGCGTTTTTGACGTCGATTCCCAAGCAGCTCAACCCGTTCAACACCCTCAACCCCCTGCTGCAGGAGCTGATCAACCTGGGGCTGGGGTTGCTGGTGCCGTTGCTGGCGATCCTGTTGATCGGGCTGATGGCCCGCAACATCGTGGGCCGTTGGTTGCTGGAATTTGGTGAGGGCACCCTGCAGCGCATCCCCGTGGCGGGATCGGTGTACAAAACCCTCAAGCAGCTGCTGGAAACCTTCCTGCGGGACAACTCCAGCCGCTTCCGCCGGGTGGTGCTGGTGGAGTACCCCCGCGAAGGGCTCTATGCGCTGGGGTTTGTGACCGGCGTGCTCGGGGCCACCCTCTCCGCCGGGTTTGAACAGCCGATGTTGAGTGTGTTCATCCCCACAGCCCCCAACCCCACCACCGGCTGGTACGCCGTGGTGCCGGAGGGGTCGGTGAAAGACCTCGACCTGTCGGTGGAAGATGCCTTCCGCACGATCATCTCGGCCGGGATCGTGAATCCCGATGAGCGGGAAACCCCCGCCAGCCGCAGCTTCTCCAGCCTGTTGGCCCAGTTGCGGGCGCCGGCCTACTCCCCCCTTCCCACCAACAAGGCCTGATGCAGAGCCGCACCGTTGCCCGCGAACTGGCCCTGTTGATGCTGGGCCAGGTGAGTGATCGAGGCGCGGCGGGCGCCGTTGACCCGGCCTTGGATGCCTTGCTCCAGCAGGCCCTGGCCACCCTCAGCCAGCACGTGCGCGACGCCCTCGACCAAGCCGCCACGGAGTTGCAGGAGGCCCAGCAGCAGCTGCTGGATAGCGAACTCCAAGACCAGGGCAGCGCTGAGCAGCTGCCCCGTGTGCGTCAGCACCTTCAGGACGGCTTGGCCCATGCGGAGCAGGGGCTGAATCGCCTGTCCGCCAGCCTGGAGTTGCCGCGGCTGTTGATGCTCGCCGACCAGGAGGAGGTGCGCCGCGGCGCCGTGGACCGCACCCAGGCGGTGCTGCGCTGCCGCGCCGATCTGGATCAGCGGCTGGATGCGGTGATGGAGGGCTGGAGGCTTACCCGGCTGCCCCGGATCGACCGCGACATCCTGCGCTTGGCGGCGGTGGAGATCGAGCAGTTCAACACCCCCGCTGCCGTGGCCTGCAATGAGGCGGTGGAGCTGGCCAACCGCTACAGCGACGAGCAGGGCCGCCGCATGATCAATGGTGTGCTGCGGCGTTTCACCAGCGCGCCCGCCCAGCGCTAGGTCGGCCATGGTCTACGACTGGTTCACCCGCAGCGCTGCCCCGGAGAACGGCGAGACGCCGGAGCCCGATGACGCCGCTGCTGTTTCGGCCGAGGTGGTTGAAGCTCCGGCGGCTGCCCCGCCGGCCGTGGAGCCCGGGGTGGATCAGGACGCCCTGGAGTGGGCCCGGCAGGCCTATGCCCGCCTGAAGGCGCAGCAGGAAGCCGAGAAGCTTCAGCAGGAGGCACCGGAGGCTGCACCCGAGCCTGAGCCCGAGCCCCCTGCGGTTTTGTCTCCGGAGGCCGTACAGCCTGTACAGGCTGCGGAAACGGCTCCTGCCCAAGCCCCCGCCGCCGGCCCGTCGCTGCTGGAGCAGGCCGCGGCCCAGCGGGCCCAGCGCCAGCAGGAGCTGTTGGAGCGGGCGATCGACACGCCCGAGCCCGAGCCGGCCGCCGCCGCAACCGCCGCGGCCGATGAGGCCGCCCCACAGCTGGGGGCCTTTGACGACGACTTCACCTGGTCGGCGGAGGTGCTGGCTGCCCAGGGCCGCCAACTCGATCAGATCTCCCTGGAGGAAATCGATTGGCTGGGGCGCCTGCGCCGCGGCATGGAAAAGACCCGGCAGGGGTTTGTCACCCAGCTGCTGGACAAGCTCGGCGACGATCCCCTCACCCCCGAGGTGCTCGACGACCTCGAAACCCTTCTGCTGCGGGCCGATGTGGGGGTGCAGGCCACCGATCAAGTGCTCGAGGCCCTGCGCAAGCGCCTCAATGAAGAGGTGGTGGAGCCGGAGGAGGGCATTCGCTTCCTCAAGCAGCAGCTGCGCAATCTGCTCGACACCCCCATCCAGGCCAGCGGCGCCGCCCTGCTGGCCCCGGAGCGCGGCCATCTGAATGTGTGGTTGATGGTGGGGGTGAATGGGGTGGGCAAGACCACCACCCTCGGCAAGCTCGCCAACCTGGCGATCCGCAGCGGCTACAGCTGCCTGATCGCCGCCGCCGACACCTTCCGCGCTGCGGCTGTGCAGCAGGTGCAGGTGTGGGGGGAGCGCAGCGGCGTGACCGTGGTGTCCAACCCCTCCGCCAACGCCGATCCAGCGGCCGTTGTGTACGACGCCATCGGCGCAGCCCAGGCCAAGGGCACTGATCTGGTGCTGGTGGACACCGCTGGCCGCCTGCAGACCAAGCACAACCTGATGGAGGAGCTCTCCAAGGTGCGCCGCATCGTCGACAAGCTCGCCCCCGATGCCCGGGTGCAGTCGCTGCTGGTGCTCGATGCGAGCCAGGGCCAGAACGGGCTCAAGCAGGCCATGGCCTTTGCCCAGGCCGCCGGCCTCACCGGGGTGGTGCTCACCAAGCTCGACGGCAGCTCCCGCGGGGGCGTGGCGTTGGCGGTGTCGTCGGAGGCGGGTTTGCCGATTCGGTTCATTGGGGCCGGTGAAGGCATCCGCGACCTGCGGCCCTTCAACAGCTTTGAGTTTGTGGAGGCGCTGCTGGCCAAATAGGGTCGGCGCCGGCAGCACCGGCAAACGCCGCTATCTTGCGGGCACTTCGCGGCCGCTCGGTGGAGCGCCCCAGCGCCACGCGGCCGCTTACGGCCATCGCCTCCCTGAGGCAGCTGCTGGACAGCCTCAGCCGGGAACAGCACCGCAACCAGGAGCTGCTGTCCTCGTTGGGCTTTGCCCTGCGCAGTTTCACCAACCTGGGCCGCTTTCTGGAGCTGGTGCCGCTGGTGGCATCCCGCTTGGTGGAGGCGGAGGGGGCGGTGCTGGTGACGTTGCACCCCGATGGCCGCCTGTGGCGCGAGCAGTTGCACGCCAATCCGGCTGATCCCGCGGCGGCGGAGCTGCTGCGGCAGCTGGCCAGCCTCAGCGATGAGCAGTTGCTGCAGGCCTCCGGGGAGGAGGCGGTGGCGCAGCTGCTGGATCGTGTGGTGCGGCGGCAGCTGGCGGAGCGGCCCTTGTTTGCCACCTCCGTGGTGGCCCGCAGCCGCGTGCGCGGCCGCCTGTATGTGGTTGGCCCGCGCAGCGGCCTCAGCTGGAGTGACACCCACCGGCGCCACGTTCAGCTGGTGGCCGACCTCGCCGGTGTGGCGATCGAAAGCGAACAGCTGCTGCAGGAGGCCCGCCGCCACGAACGGGTGGAGCGGCAGCTCTCCACCGGCGCCGAGATCCAGTCGCAGCTGTTGCCCGACCACTGCCCGGTGATCGAGGGGGTGGATTTGGCCGCGCGCTGCAGGCCTGCGTTTCAGGTGGGCGGCGACTACTACGACTTCATCCCCACCCGGCCGCAGCTGCTGGGCCGGCGCCGGGAGCAGGGCCGCTGGGCCCTGGTGATCGGCGATGTGATGGGCAAGGGGGTGCCCGCTGGCCTGTTGATGAGCCTGCTGCGGGGGATGCTGCGGGCCGAGGTGCTCAGCGGCCTGCCGCCGGATCGCATCCTGCACGACCTCAACCAATTGGCCCAGGAGGACCTGGCCCAGTCGCACCGGTTTGTGACGCTGTTCTATTCCGATTACGACCCCCGCACGCGGCTGCTGCGCTACGCCAATGCGGCCCACAACCCGCCGTTGATTTGGCGGCGGTTGCGCAATGCGGTGGAGCGGTTGGATGCGCCGGGGTTGTTGATCGGCCTGCAGCCGGAGGCCCAGTACGGCTGTGAGCAGATCGTGTTGGATCCGGGGGATGTGCTGCTCTGCTACACCGACGGCGTCACCGAAGCCTCGGGCCTCAACGGCGAACGGTTTGATGAGCAACGGCTGCTGCAGGCCCTGCAGGCTGCGTGCCGCAGTGGCGTGGGGGCGCAGGCCATCCTCGATCAGTTGTTTGCCCGCCTGGATCGATTCGTGGGCCCGGATCGCCCCCTCGACGACGACGCCTCGATGGTGGTGCTGCAGGTGCGCGACGAGGTGATGTTGCCGCCGCTGAGTCGCCTGCCAAGCTGAGCCCAGCCACCGTTTCGGGCCCGATGGCCGTTGAGTCCTCCTCCTCCACCTGGAGCCAGCGGTTTGAGCAGGGGCTGCATCCGGCGATCGAGCGCTTCAACGCCTCGATCGGATTCGACATCACCCTGCTGCAGCAGGACCTGGACGGCTCCATCGCCCACGCCCGCATGCTGGCCAGCACGGGCGTGATCACGGCCGAGGAGGCCGAGCAGCTGGTGGGGGGCCTGGAGCAGGTGCGGGCCGAGGCCGCCGCCGGCCAGTTCAACCCCGGCCTTGAAGACGAAGACGTTCACTTCGCCGTGGAGCGTCGGCTGATTGCTTTGCTGGGCCCCCTGGGCAAGAAGCTGCACACCGGCCGCTCCCGCAACGACCAGGTGGGCACCGACCTGCGCCTGTGGCTGCGGGGCCAGATCGACGCCATCGATGCGGCCTTGGTGCGCTTTGAGCGGGCGCTGTTGGCCCAGGCGGAGGCCCACGCCGAGGTGATGATCCCGGGCTACACCCACCTGCAGCGGGCCCAGCCCATCTGCCTGGCCCACCACCTGCTGGCCTACGTGGAGATGGCCGAGCGGGATCGCGCTCGGCTGCGGGACCTGCGCCAGCGCGTGAACATCTGCCCCCTCGGCGCGGCCGCCCTGGCGGGCACGCCGGTGCCGATCGATCGCCGCCACACCGCCGCGGCCCTGGGCTTTGACGACGTCTACGCCAACAGCCTGGATGCGGTGAGCGACCGCGACTTCGCGGTGGAGTTCAGTGCCGCCGCCAGCTTGGTGATGGTGCACCTCAGCCGCCTCAGCGAGGAGGTGATCCTCTGGGCCAGCGAGGAGTTTCGCTTCGTGACCCTCACCGACCGCTGCGCCACCGGCAGCAGCCTGATGCCCCAGAAGAAAAACCCCGATGTGCCCGAGCTGGTGCGGGGCAAATGCGGCCGGGTGTTCGGCCACCTGCAGGGCTTGCTGGTGATGATCAAGGG
>CAWUND010000029.1:0-10586 GCA_963923815.1 uncultured bacterium | reverse complement strand
AAGGATGGCGTGTTCCCCGAGAAGGTGAACGAGGGTCGCAAGATGGTGGGCCACAACGCCCGCCGCATCGGCCAGAACGGCAACCCCGCCTCGATCAAGTTCACCGGCAAGAACACCTTCGACGCCTGAGCCAGGCGCGTCCTGGATTCAGGCCAACCTCTATAAAGGCGGGGCCGGGCGCCCCGTTTTTTTTGCCTGCCTGTCGCTGTGATGCCATCCCCTGATCGCGCCACTGTTCTGGCTCAGGCTGAGGCGGGCAGCAGCTTCATTCCCATCTGGCGCACCTGGCCGGCCGACCTGGAAACCCCCCTCACCACCTGGTTGAAGGTGGGGGCCGGCAGCCAGCACGGTGTGTTGCTGGAGTCGGTGGAGGGGGGCGAGCGCATCGGCCGCTGGAGCTTTGTGGTGAGCGATCCGCTCTGGACCCTCACCGTGCGCGGCGATCAGGCGGAGCGCTGCTGGCGTGATGGCGGCCGCCAAGCCCTGCAGGGCAACCCCTTTGATTTGCTGCGGGAGGCCTTGGCCCCCTACAGCGCGCCGGCCATTCCCGGATTGCCGCCCCTGGGCCAGCTGTTCGGGTTCTGGGGCTACGAGCTGATCCGCTGGATTGAGCCCAGCGTGCCGGTGCACCCCACCGACCCCGATGGCCCCCCCGACGGCTGCTGGATGCTGGCCGACAGCCTGCTGGCCTTCGATCAGGTGAAGCGGCAGATCACCGCCGTGGCCTACGTGGATCTGGCCCAGGGTGAGCGCACGGCGGCGGCGGTGGAGCAGGCCTATGCCGCCGCCGTGGCCCGGCTCGATCGGCTCGAGCAGCGCATGCATCAGCCCCTGCCCCCGGGGGTGGCTCCCCTCGACTGGCGCGATGACCCCAACGCCGAGCTGGCCACCCGCAGCAACCGCAGCCGCGAGGAGTTTGAGGCGGCGGTGCTCACCGCCAAGGAGCACATCGCCGCCGGGGATGTGTTCCAGCTGGTGATCAGCCAGCGGCTGGAGGCGGAGGTGCAGCGCGAGCCGTTTGAGCTCTACCGCAGCCTGCGGATGGTGAACCCATCCCCCTACATGGCCTTCTTCAACTTCGGGGGCTGGCACCTGATCGGCTCCAGCCCGGAGGTGATGGTGAAAGCGGAGCCCATGGCCGATGGCAGCGGCCGGGTGAAGGCCTCGCTGCGGCCGATCGCCGGCACCCGCCACCGCGGCGCCGATGCCGCTGAAGATGAAGCCCTGGCGGCGGATCTGCTGGCGGACCCCAAGGAACGGGCCGAGCACGTGATGCTGGTGGACCTGGGCCGCAACGACCTGGGGCGGGTGTGCCTGCCGGGCAGCGTGCGGGTGAGCGAGCTGATGGTGATCGAGCGCTACTCCCACGTGATGCACATCGTGAGCGAGGTGGAGGGGGTGCTCGACCCCCATCGCGATGTGTGGGACCTGCTGATGGCCTCCTTCCCCGCCGGCACCGTGAGCGGCGCCCCCAAGATCCGGGCCATGCAGCTGATCCACGCCCTCGAGCCCGATGCCCGCGGCCCCTACTCCGGGGTGTACGGCGCCATGGACCTCAGCGGTGCCCTGAACACGGCCATCACCATCCGCACCATGGTGGTGCTGCCGGCCCCCGGTGGCGGCTGGCGGGTGCAGGTGCAGGCGGGGGCTGGCCTGGTGGCCGATTCGGTGCCCGCCTCCGAATTCCAGGAAACCCTCAACAAGGCCCGCGGCATGCTCAAGGCCCTGGCCTGTCTGGCATGAGCGCGATGCCACCCACGGCGCCACCGTTGCTGCTGAAGGGATTTGAGGTGGAGCTCTACACCGGCCGGCCCGACGGCACGGTGGTGGGCTGCTCCGCCGAGGCGGCCGCGGCCCTGAGCGGGTTTGTCACCGAGCCCGACTGCCGCAACCTCGAATACATCACCCCCCCCGATGCCAGCTACCGGCAGCAGTTGGAGCTGCTGTTGGAGCCGCGCCGGCGCCTGCGGCCCTGGTTGGCCGAGCGGGGCCTCACCCTGCTGCCGGGCAGCACCTTGAGCACCGGTGACAGCCACCGCTTCGAGCGCTCAGACCCCAACAACCCCTACCACGCCTACATCGAGGCCACCTACGGCACCCGGGTGGTGACCGCCAGCGTGCACATCAACCTGGGCCTCACCGACATGGACGCCCTGTTTGCGGCCTGCCGTTTGATGCGCTGTGAGGGTGCGCTGCTGCTGGCCCTCAGCGCCAGTTCCCCCTTCCTGGATGGCCGCAGCACCGGTGCCCATTCCCAGCGTTGGTTGCAGTTTCCGCTCACCCCACCGCAGGTGCCGCTGTTTGCGGGCCATGGCCACTACATCGCCTGGATGGAGCAGCAGCTGCAGCTGGGCACCATGCAAAACGTGCGCCACCTCTGGACCTCCGTGCGCCCCAATGGCGACAACCGCCCCCACGACCTCAACCGCCTGGAGATCCGCATCTGCGATCTGATCAGCGACCCGCTGCTGCTGTTGGCGGTGACGGCCTTCGCGGAGCTGCGGCTGCAGCAGTTGTTGCTGGATCCCCAGCGCCACGACCCCCTGCGCGCCAGCCAGCTGGATGCCGCCGCCCTGGCTGAGTTGGCCGATGCCAACGACCGTGCCGCCGCCCGCAGCAGCCTTGAGGCGCCCCTGCTGCACTGGCGCAACGGCGAGGAGATCAGCGCCCGCAGCTGGATCGCCAGAGCCCTGGAGGAGATGGCTCCCCTGGCCCGGCAGTGCGGCCTGGAGGCCTGGCTGGCCCCCCTGCACACCGTGCTGGAGCAGGGCAACCAGGCGATGCAATGGCTGGCGGCCCACCGCGGCGGCACCGCCGTGGCGCCGTTGATTGCCGCCGGGGCTGCGGCCATGGCCCAGCAGGACGCGCAGCTGAATGCGGACTTGGCGACAGAACGGTTTGGCCCTTTGGGATGATCATGGTTCGCTCCGCTGCCGACGCCGTCCCCATGGGGCCCACCCTCGCCGCCACAGAAGCGACCGGCGCGCCCCCCGCACGCCCGGAGGCCAGCCGCCCACGGCTGCTGGCGGAACGGCTGGAGCTGGTGGAAGACCTCTGGCAGACGGTGCTGCGCAGCGAGTGCCCGCCCCAGCAGGCCGAGCGCCTGCTGCGCATGAAAGACATCAGCGGCGCCATCGACGGTGGTGCGCCCGATGCGGGCTCGGAGGCCGCCACCGACGAGATCGTGCAGCTGATCCGTGAGATGGATCTGGCCGAAGGCATCGCCGCCGCCCGGGCCTTCTCCCTCTATTTCCAGCTGGTCAACATCCTCGAGCAGCACATCGAGGAGGACAGCTACCTCGCCAGCCTGCAGGCCCACCACGCCGAGCACCTCAGCGACCCCTTCGTGCCGCCGTTGGCGGTGCAGACCGAACCGGCCACCTTCCGTGAGTTGTTCGCCCGCATGCGGGGCCTCGGGGTGCCGCCGGCCCAGATCGAGCAGCTGCTGCAGGAGCTGGAGATCCGGCTGGTGTTCACGGCCCACCCCACCGAGATCGTGCGCCACACCATCCGCCACAAGCAGCGGCGGGTGGCCTCGTTGATCCAGAAGCTGCAGCACAGCCAGCTGCTCAACCTCGACGACCGCCAGAGCCTCCGCCAGCAGTTGGAGGAGGAGGTGCGGCTGTGGTGGCGCACCGATGAGCTGCACCAGTTCAAGCCCTCGGTGCTGGATGAGGTGGATTACGCCCTCCACTACTTCCAGCAGGTGCTGTTCGGGGCCATGCCGCAGCTGCGCCAGCGCATCCGCACCGCCCTCAACGCCAGCTACCCGGATGTGATGCCCCCGGGCGATGCCTTCTGCAGCTTCGGCTCCTGGGTGGGCTCCGACCGCGACGGCAACCCCTCGGTGACCCCGGAGATCACCTGGCGCACCGCCTGCTTCCAGCGCCAGCTGATGCTCGAGCGCTACCTGGCGGCGGTGGGCGACCTGCGCGATCAGCTCAGCATCTCGATGCAATGGAGCCAGGTGAGCGCACCGCTGCTGGAATCCCTGGAGATGGACCGGCTGCGCTTCCCGGAGATCTACGAGGAGCGGGCCGCCCGTTACCGGCTGGAGCCCTACCGCCTCAAGCTCAGCTACGTGCTGGAGCGCCTGCGCCTCACCCACGAGCGCAACCAGCAGTTGGCCAGCGCCGGCTGGGAAACCCCCTCCGACACGCGCCCCGCCCTGCCGGACTTCGGCCAGGGGGCCCTGGCCCCGGCGCCTGCCCCCGAGCTGCACTACGCCTCGGTGACGGAGTTCCGCAACGACCTGGAGCTGATCAACGACAGCCTTTCGGGCACCGGCCTGAGCTGCGAGCCCCTGGACAACCTGATCGCCCAGGTGCACACCTTTGCCTTCTGCCTGGCCAGCCTCGACATCCGCCAGGAGAGCACCCGCCACAGCGATGCCCTCGATGAGCTGAGCCGCTACCTGCAGCTGCCGGTGCCCTACGGCGAGATGGAGGAGCCCCAGCGGGTGGAGTGGTTGCTCACCGAGCTGCAGACCCGCCGCCCCCTGATCCCCCCCTCGGTGCAGTGGAGCCCGGCCACCGCCGAAACCTTCGATGTGCTGCGGGTGGTGCAGCGGCTGCAGCAGGAATTCGGCAGCCGCATCTGCCGCACCTACGTGATCTCGATGAGCCACACGGTGTCGGATCTGCTGGAGGTGTTGCTGCTGGCCAAGGAGGCCGGCCTGGTCGACCCCATGGCCCAGCGCTCCAGCCTGCTGGTGGTGCCGTTGTTTGAAACGGTGGAAGACCTCAAGGCCGCCCCTGCGGTGATGGAGCGGCTGTTCTCCGAGCCCTTCTACCGCCAGCTGATCGCCAGCATCAGCCCCACCGGCAAGCCCCTGCAGGAGTTGATGCTGGGCTACTCCGACAGCAACAAGGATTCGGGCTTCCTCTCCAGCAACTGGGAGATCCACCAGGCCCAGATCGCCCTGCAGCAGCTGGCCAGCGGCCACGACGTGGCCCTGCGGATCTTCCATGGCCGCGGCGGTTCCGTGGGCCGCGGCGGTGGCCCCGCCTACCAGGCGATCCTGGCCCAGCCCAGCGGCACCCTCAACGGCCGCATCAAGATCACCGAACAGGGGGAGGTGCTGGCCTCCAAGTACTCCCTGCCGGAGCTGGCCCTCTACAACCTGGAAACGGTCACCACCGCGGTGATCCAGAACAGCCTGGTGACCAGCCATGTGGATGAGACCCCCAGCTGGAACGAGCTGATGGCCCGCCTGGCGGCCCGCTCCCGCAGCCACTACCGGGCCCTGGTGCACGACAACCCCGATCTGGTGGCCTTCTTCCAGCAGGTGACACCGATCGAGGAGATCAGCAAGCTGCAGATCTCCAGCCGGCCCGCCCGGCGCAAGAGCGGCGCCAAAGACCTCTCCAGCCTGCGGGCCATCCCCTGGGTGTTCGGCTGGACCCAGAGCCGCTTCCTGCTGCCCAGCTGGTTTGGGGTGGGGGCGGCCCTGCAGGAGGAGCTCAACGCCGACCCGGGCCAGCTGGAGCTGTTCCAGCAGCTGTATCAGCGCTGGCCCTTCTTCCGGATGTTGATCTCCAAGGTGGAGATGACCCTCTCCAAGGTGGACCTCGACCTGGCCCACCACTACGTGCGCTCCCTGGGGCGGCCGGAGTCGCGCCAGGCCTTTGAGCAGATCTTTGACACCATCGCCGGCGAGTTTGTGCTCACCCGCGACCTGGTGCTGGCCATCACCGGGCACCGCCGCCTGCTGGATGGCGACCCCGGCCTGCAGCTGTCGGTGGAGCTGCGCAACCGCACGATCATCCCGCTGGGGTTCCTGCAGGTGGCCCTGCTCAAGCGCCTGCGCGACCAAAACCGCCAGCCCCCCATGAGCGAAGCCCCCGACCGCGACGACGGCCGCACCTACAGCCGCAGCGAGCTGCTGCGGGGTGCGCTGCTCACGATCAATGGCATTGCCGCCGGCATGCGCAACACCGGCTGAGGGGGCCCGGTTTGCTCGATTCCCTGTTGATCCCCTTTCGCGGCCAGCCGCAGCCCCCGCAGCTGCCGCCCGGTTATGGCCTCGAGCTGGAACCAGCCCCCGCGGCCGAGGAGCTCAACGCCTTGCTGGTGCTCTGCGGTGAGCCCTCCCGCCAGCCCCAGCGCCTGGAGCGTGCCCTGGCGGCCAGCGCCTGGCAGATGAGTGTGCGGGGGGCTGGCGGGCGTTTGGTGGCCTTTGTGCGGGCCACCAGCGACCAGGCCCTCAACGCCAACCTCTGGGACCTGGCGGTGGATCCGGCGGAGCCGGCCCCCACCCAGCAGCTGTTGTTGCAGGTGTTGGTGCACACCGCCCTGGGGCGGCTGCGGCGGGAGCTGCCGGGCTGCAGTGTGTCGGTGGCGGCCCCCCAGGGGGCCCTGGAGGCCCTGCGCCAGCACGGCTTTGTGGTGGATCCCGGCGGCATCCGCGCCATGGGGCTGCGCTTGCAGGCCTGAGGGCCAGCCATAAAAAAGCCCCGTTCACACGAAACGGGGCTTCAGGGCTGAGGGAGAGCGGCTGATCGGGCCACGAGCATGGAGGGACTCGAACCCCCGACACTCAGAACCGGAATCTGATGCTCTATCCAACTGAGCTACATGCCCACGCGGGATCAGCTGCCCCACGGGCCTTACCTTAGCCCTCAGACGGCCCCAGACCCATTCGGCTGCATCGCCTGGAGCTGCGCCAGTTTCGCAATTACGGCGCGCTTGAGCTGCAGTTGGAGGCGCCGCGGCTGCTGGTGATCGGCCGCAACGGCGAGGGCAAATCCAACCTGCTGGAGGCGGTGGAACTGCTGGGCAGCCTGCGCTCCCACCGCTGCAGCAGCGACCGTGATCTGATCCGTCAGGGCGAGCCCGCCGCCTTGATCGCCGCCAGCTGCAGCGACGGCGACCGCCTGGAGTTGGAGCTGCGCCGCCAGGGGGGGCGCCAGGCGCGCCGCAACGGGCGGGTGCTGGAGCGCCAGCACGAGCTGATTGGCCCCCTGCGTTGCGTGGGCTTCAGCGCCCTGGATCTGGAGTTGGTGCGGGGGGAGCCCGCCCTGCGGCGCCAGTGGCTGGATCGGGTGGTGCTGCAGCTGGAGCCGGTGTACGCCGAGCTGCTGAGCCGCTACGGCCGGCTGCTGCGGCAACGCTCCCAGTTGCTGCGCCGCGGCCTGGCCCAGGGCCAGTTGCAGGATCTGCTGGAGGCCTTCGATCAGCAGATGGCCCTGGTGGGCACGCGCCTCCATCGCCGCCGGCTGCGGGCCCTGCGGCGGCTGCAGCCCCTGGCGGCCCAGTGGCAGGGGCGCCTCAGCGCCGGCCGGGAGGCGTTGGTGTTGCGGTACCAGCCCGGCGCCAGCCTGGAGGTGGAGGGCCCGGAGCCCGACCAGGAGGGCCCCTGGCGCGACAGCCTGCTGGAGCAGTTGCGCGCCCAGCGGCCGGAGGAGCTGCGGCTGGGGCAATGCAGCGTGGGGCCCCACCGCGATGAGGTGGTTCTGGAGCTGGGCGACCAGCCGGCCCGCCGCTATGGCTCCGCCGGCCAGCAGCGCACCCTGGTGCTGGCCCTCAAGCTGGCGGAGCTGGAGCTGGTGCAGCAGCTCTGGGGGGAGCCGCCCCTGCTGCTGCTCGACGACGTGCTGGCCGAGCTGGACCCCGATCGGCAGCAGTTGCTGCTGGAGGCCGTGGGGGAGGGGCACCAGTGCCTGGTGAGCGCCACCCACCTGGGGGCCTTCAGCGGCGGCTGGCACGAGCGTTCGCAGCTGGTGACCGTTGAGGCAGGAGGGTTGCGTCTCGGCCAGTAAGGTGTTGGGCTGTTTGCCTGGATCTGATGAGCCAAGCGGCCTGCCTCCACCCCAACCCGGGATGGACCGGAGCTGAGAGCACTTCCGCCGGTAGCCCCCAATCACCCAGTGCCACCGAAATGGTGGGTAAACACTGCATCCTCGAGCTGTACAACTGCGATCCCGCCAAGCTCGACGACGAAGCTTTCCTCAGGAACGCCATCACCAGCGCTGCCAAGCGTGCTGGCGCCACACTCCTGAATCTGATCACCCACCGGTTTGACCCCCAGGGTGTGACGGGGCTGGCTCTGTTGGCCGAATCCCATATCTCCATTCACACCTGGCCGGAATCCGGCTATGCCGCCGTGGATGTGTTCACCTGCGGTGACCACACCATGCCGGAGCGCGCCTGCATCGTGCTCAGCGAAGAGCTCGACGCCGGCAGCTACAAGCTCAAGAGCTTCCGCCGCGAAACCCCCAGTGGGGTGGCCGGTGCCGAGCGGGAACCCACCCTGGCGGCCGCCTGAGCCTTGCTCTTTCCCCTGCACCCCTCCAGCCCGGAGGGGTTTTTTTGTGCCTCAGCCCCGCAGGCCGCGGTTGAGCTTGCCGCTCACCAGCCCCTCCAGGTCGACGCTCACGGCGTTGAACCCCTGCTCCAGGAAGGCGTCCACCAGGGCGCTGCGCTGCTCGGCATCGCCCCAGTGCCGCAGGGCGCTGGAGAGCTGATCGGCCGGCAGCTCGATGCGGGCCGCATCCCCCTGGCTGCGCACCCGCAGCTCCGGCCAGCCCTGCTGCCGCAGCCAGGCCTCAGCGGCCGCCACCCGCTGCAGCCGTGAGGCGCTGATCGGTTCGCCATAGGGGAAGCGCGACGCCAGGCAGGGCTGGGCGGGTTTGTCCCACCAGGGGAACCCCAGGGCCCGCGAGATGGCCCGCACGCCGGCCTTGTCGATGCCCAGGGCCGCCAGGGGGGAGTGCACGCCGGCCTCCTGGGCCGCCGCGATGCCGGGGCGGTGGTCCCCCAGGTCGTCGAGGTTGACCCCATCGAGCACCACCGCCTCGGGTTGCTCCTGCCGCAGCGCCGCCAGCAGCCGGTGCAGTTCCCGCTTGCAGGCGTAACAGCGCTGGCTGGGGTTGCTGCTGTAGGCCGGGTCGTCGAGCTCGGCGGTGGCGATCTCCCGGTGGCGCATGCCGATCCACTGGGCCTGCAGCTGGGCCTCCTGGCGCAGGTGGGGCGCCAGGGCCGGCGACACCCCCGTGACCGCCGTGGCCCGCTCCCCCAGCTGCTCCGCCGCGATCGCCGCCACCAGGGTGCTGTCCACCCCGCCGGAATAGGCCACCAGGGCCGCAGGCCAGGCCGCCAGCTGCAGGCGCAGCTGCTCCAGCTGTTGGGCCAGGCCGGGGCTCAACGGTTCGAGCGGGCGGAACATGGCGCGGCCAGGCCACGGGCTGTGACGCTTGATCCTGGCAGGGCCAGCGCCGTTAGCATCAGCCCAATCCGACCTGCTCCATGGGCCCCAGCACCCAGTCGCCGCAAAACCAGGCGCAGCGGGGCCAGACCCAGCGGGGCACCGGCCGTGGCATCGGCATTCGCACGGCCGCCGGCGCCAACGAGCGCAGCCACGGCCAACTGCACGTGTACGACGGCGAAGGCAAGGGCAAGAGCCAGGCCGCCCTGGGGGTGGTGCTGCGCACCATTGGCCTCGGCATCTGCGAGCAGAAGCAAACCCGCGTGCTGCTGCTGCGTTTCCTCAAAGGGCCCGGCCGCTCCTACGACGAAGACGCCGCCATCGAGGCCCTGCAGCAGGGCTTCCCCCACCTGATCGACCAGGTGCGCACCGGCCGCGGCGACTTCTTCAGCGCCGACCAGGTGACCCGCATCGACATCCAGGAGGCCCAGCGCGGTTGGACCATCGCCAAGGGGGCCCTGGCCAGCGACCTCTACTCCGTGGTGGTGCTCGATGAGCTCAACCCGGTGTTGGATCTCGGCCTGCTGGATCTGGAGGAGGTGGTGCGCACCCTGGCGGCCAAACCGCCGGGCATGGAGGTGATCGTCACCGGCCGCGGTGCCCCCCGGCCCCTGGTGCAGATCGCCGATTTGCACTCGGAGATGCGGGCCCACCGCCGCCAGGACCGCCTCGAGGGGGTGGATCTGGCGGAGGCCGACCTGGCCAGCGCCGGCCTCGACGGCATTGAGGTGTACACCGGCGAAGGCAAGGGCAAATCCACCAGTGCCCTGGGCAAGGCCCTGCAGGCCATCGGCCGCGGCATCTCCCAGGACAAAAGCCACCGGGTGCTGATCCTGCAGTGGCTCAAGGGCGGCAAGGGCTACACGGAGGATGCGGCCATCGCCGCCCTGCGGGAGAGCTACCCCCACCTGGTGGATCACCTGCGCTCAGGCCGCGATGCCATCGTGTGGCGCGGCCAGCAGCAGCCCATCGACTACGTGGAGGCCGAGCGCGCCTGGGAAATCGCCCGCGCCGCCATCTCCAGTGGCCTCTACAAAACGGTGATCCTCGATGAGATCAACCCCACCGTGGATCTGGAGCTGCTGCCGGTGGAGCCCATCGTGCAAACCCTGCTGCGCAAGCCCGCGGAAACCGAGGTGATCCTCACGGGCCGCTGCAAGCACCCGCCGGCCTATTTCGATCTGGCCAGCGTGCACTCCGAGATGGTGTGCCACAAGCACTACGCCGAGCGCGGCGTCGACCTCAAGCGCGGCGTGGATTATTGAGTTGGGGGCCGCCCTGCCGGCGGCCCCTCACCCTCAGTAGCGGGGCACGCTGGGGTCGATCTCCTGGCTCCAGGCGTCGATGCCGCCGGCCACGTTGATGCCCTCGATGCCGTGGC
>CAWUND010000028.1:0-11575 GCA_963923815.1 uncultured bacterium | reverse complement strand
GCAATGCGCTCCATGCGGTTGAGGTGCGCCATGCCCACGTGCAGGCTTTCGCAAAAAAGGCATTGCCCCTCAAAGCACACCTGGAACAATTCGCCCTGGCTGGCCTGCAATTGGTAGATGGTGCCGCCGTAGGGGCCAACCATCACGGGGGATGCGGACATGGGGTCGCAGCGTTGACGGCCAGAGCGTGACGCGCCGCGGGGTCGGCGACCATCGGTAGAAGTACCCGCCCCTGACGACGGGCAACTTCAGGGCCACCCCTCCAGCACCCATTTGCCCATGGAGGCTCCGGATTCAATCCAGCGGTGGGCCTGCTGCAGATGCTCGGCGTCAATGGGGCCGAAGCAGCCCTGCAACGTGCTGCGCAAACGGCCGGCCTCCGCCAACGCCGCCACCCGTTCCAGGATCTGGCCCTGCTCGGCCATGTCGGGGGTCTGAAACAGGGAGCGGGTGAACATCAGCTCCCAATGCAGCGAGAGGCTCTTGCGTTTGAGGGCCAGCACATCAATCGCGCGGGGATCGGGATCGTCGATCAACGCCAAGGAGCCCTGGGGCGCCAACAGATCCACCAGGGCGGCGAAATGGTCGCTGCTGTGGGTGAGGCTGATGGCCGCCCCCACGGGGGGGAGGTTGAGCGCCGCCAGCTGGGGGGCCAGGGGCTGGTGGTGATCGATCACCTGATCCACCCCCAACTGGGCCAACCAACGGCGGGAGCCATCCCGAGAGGCGGTGCCCACCACGGTGAGGGGGGTGAGGGCACGGGCCAGCTGCACAAGGATGGAGCCCACACCACCGGCGGCTCCCACCACCAGCAGGGTCTGGGGAGCGGCATTGGCGGGATGGCGCGGCAACCGCAGACGGTCAAACAGCAACTCCCAGGCGGTGATCGCGGTGAGGGGAAGTGCAGCGGCTTCTGCGGCGCTCCAGCCGCTGGGCCGATGGCCCACCAGCCGGTGGTCGACCCGGTGGCGCTCGCTGTTGCAGCCGGGGCGGTTCAGGGCCCCGGCATACCAAACCGCATCCCCCACGGCAAACCCCGACACCGCCTCCCCCAAGGCCAGCACGGTGCCGGCACAATCCCAGCCCAGCAGGCGCCACTCTCCCGCCGCAGGGGTGTCACGGCGGCGCACCTTGGCATCCACCGGATTGATGGACACCGCTTCCACCTGCACCAGCAGATCGTGGGGGCCGGGTCGCGGCTCGGGCAACTCCAGGTCGATCAGACAGCTGGCGCTGTCATCGACGCGACTGGCCCCATAGCCCACCGCCCGCATGGCTCAACCTCCGAGACGTTGCAACAGCTGACGGTGCAAGGCGGTGGCCTGTCGCATCTGCGCCAGGGGTTCGAGGCCGGCGGGGGCATCGAGGGCCTCGGCCCAGGCGGCCGCCAGGGATGCGGCAGGCGGCAGCCGATCATCCAGATCGGTGCAGCCACAGCCGAATTCGAGGGCGCAGGCCTGCACCTTCGGGTCGTAGCTCAGGGCCGCCACCGGAGCGCCAGACAGGGCCGCCAGGATCAAGGCATGCAACCGCATGGCCACCACCAGGCCGGCGCTGCGAAACACGGCCATGGCTTCGCGGGGCTCGGTGGCCTCGAGCTGGCGGCTGCGACGCTGCAGGCTGGCGGGCATCAGCCCCTGCTGTTGCAGCTGGTGCAGCAGGCCGTGGTCTTGGGATCCGTGGAAAGGAAGCCACAACACCTCACGGTCGTGGGTGTCAGCCAGCTCCGCCAGGGCCTCCAACAGCACCGCCCAGCCCTGCCGATCCAACAACGCCGTGGGACGCCAACACACCACAATCGGCCCACCGCGACCGAGCCAGGGCAACGGCGTCAGGGCCCAGACGGCATCGGCACCGTGGGGGGCCCCGCATCCCAGCTGACGGGCCAGGCGGGCGGAGCCGGCATCCCGCCAACTGATGGCCGTGGCCAGCGGCAGCAGCAGGCGGGCCAGCAGACGGCTGCGGCGACGGCGCAGGGGGCCGAGGCCCTGGGCCCACAGCAGCACGGGCTGGCCCTGCAGACGGGCCGCCACGACCAAAGCGCCGTAATAAAGAAGGCTGCGAAAGCTGGTGGAATCCTGCAGCAGGCTGCCTCCCCCCAGCACCAGGGCCCTGCAGCGTCGCTGGGCCCCGAGCACGGCCCGCAAGCTGCGCCGTTGCACGGTGGCCACGCCATGGCGCTGCTCCACCGCGGGCTGGTCAAAGGCGGTGACCAGCGGAGTCACCGACGCCGGCAACTGGGCCAGCAACGACTCCAGCAGGGCGTCGTCCCCCAGGTTGTGCTCGCCGTAGTAGCCGCAGAGCAGAACGGGGCGGGTCACCGGGCGGGTGCAGCTGAGGGGCAGCTTGCCATCACTGGGCGTCAGGCCGCCGCAATGAGCCGCTGGCGCAGCAACAGGATTTGGTCGTCGATGAGCTGGCGGGCCTCCGGCAGCGATCGCACCTGCCCGAGGGGCGCACCGCTGGCGTGCCGCACCCGGAAGGCACCCCCCTCACCGGGACGACCCAGCAGTTGAATGCGACAGCCGCGGTGGTTCCAGCAGGGGGGAGCAAGAAGCTGGGACATGGCGTGGGGCCGAGAGCTCCGTTCATGGGCTCTCTGGCGGGCTCACTGGCTCGCTCACTCCAACGCACGGATGGCCGGGCGACAAGCCCGTGGGCAAAAAATTGGGGCGGCAATGCCGCCCGCTCCGCCAGATGCCCTGTGGTTGGTACTGCGGGCTGCGGCGGTGTCTCTGTCGTATCCGCGGGGCGTGCCGGCCCGCAAGGGGCCGGCTGGTTTCTTCAGCAAATGTTCGGCTGGGCGCCGGGGGGGCGGTAGATGGGGCGGGCCTTCAGGGGGATGCTGGCCTTGGACGGCTGCTGGGGTTGGGACATGGCGCTGACTCCAACGGGGCATAGGCCCCCTCAGGTTCCGCGGGACACCCCAAAGGGTCTGTAGCGATGTTGACCGCCGGAGCAGGCTGGTGAGATGCCGAAGCGGCCGCTCACCATGGGTGCAACGCCCTACCTGACCCTGCAGCGCGTGGTGGCCTGGCAGGGTCCACGGCCGGTGCTGCAGGGGTTGGACCTGCAACTCAACCTGGGGGAGCACACGGTGGTGCTCGGCCCCAACGGGGCGGGCAAAAGCGCCTTGATCAAGCTGCTCAGCCGGGAGCTCTACCCCGTGGTGGAGCCTGGCTCGAGCCTGCGGCTGTTTGGCAGCTCCACGGTGAACCTGTGGGAGCTGCGGCGCCGCATGGGCCATGTGTCGACCGATCTGCAGGCGGCCTACCGGCCGCACACCAGCGCGGAGGAGGTGGTGCTGTCGGGTTGGTTTGGCTCGGTCGGCATCGGCCGCCATCACCGGGCCACGGACGCGCAGCGGCAGCGGGCCCTGGATCTGCTGCAGCAGATGGGGCTCAACGGGCTAGAGCGGCGGCCCTTCGGGGAACTCTCCGATGGGCAGCGGCGGCGGCTGTTGTTGGCCAGGGCCCTGGTGCATCAACCCGAGCTGCTGGTGCTGGATGAACCCACCAATGGCCTCGACCCCCAGGCCCGCCACCTGTTGCTCACCATCCTGCGGCAGTTGGCCAACGGCGGCACAACGCTGCTGCTGGTGACCCACCAGCTGGAGGCGGTGATCCCCGAGGTGAGCCGTGCCGTGCTGATGAAACAGGGGCGCATTGAGGCGGATGGCTCCGTGGAGGAGCTCTTGCAGGCCGAACCCCTCAGTCGCCTGTTTGAAACACCCCTGCAGGTGGTGCAACAGGGGGGATGGCGACAGCTGTTACCGGGCTGACCCCACCGCCGCCGAGGCATCCACCATCGGCATGGCAGGGCTGCCCCACGGGCCAGGGGGCAGCAGCACGGCAACCCCAGGGCCGGGATGAACCTTGGCTCCAGCCGCAAAGGCCGCTTCGGTCCAGGCGAGCATCAACGGCCCCAACACACCCCCCTGGGGATCGTCCTGGGGGCGCAGGTTGAAGTGGTCTCCGCCTTTCACCAACACCAGCTGATGGCCCTGCAGATCCACATCCTGCAGGGGACGAATCGCCTCCGGATCCGGTGGCACCACCCAATCACGGCTGCCACTCACCAGCAACACGCGGGTGTTGAGCCGATGGCCGCTCTCCCGGGGAAACAGCAGCGACATCGGCGGGCTCACCGCCACCACGGCGATGATCCGCTCGTCATTGATGGCCGCCTGCTTCACCGCCGACGCCCAACTGCATTGCAGGGTCCAGCTGAGGTTGCGCTCGGGGTGGTTCACCGTGCCGCAGCGGCTCAACAGGGCGGAATCCGTGGGCACCAGGCCCGCCATCAGCAGGCTGGTGGTGGCCCCCCAGGAGTGTCCCAGCACCACCACCCGCTGGGTATTAACAGAGCCATTGGTGGGCAAGGCGCCAGAGCCGATGGCATCGATGACGGCGGTGAGGTCGAGGGGGCGTAGGGCCAGCTCCTGCGGTGTGGGGGGCGGCGCCTGACCGTTGAGCACCTCCGATTGTTGGTTCTTGTCGCTGCCGGGATGCCACGGCAGCACCACCGTGTAGCCCGCCGCCGCCAACCGCTGCCCCCAGCCTTCAAAGCTGCTGGGGCTATCCCAGAGCCCATGGGAGATCAACACCAGGCGGCCGTTGCCCTGGCCCTGGGGTTGCAGCACCAGCAGCTTGAGGGGCTGGGGCCGATGCGCCACCGGCAGCAGGGCGGTGCTGCTCTGCACGGCCCGGGCCCCAGGGGTCGCGGTGGCGGGCACGGCAGCCGGGGCTGGGGTGAGTCGCGCCAGGAGGCGATCCGCCAACTGCCGCTGGAGCAGCATCCGTTGCAGCACCACGCCGGCCTGGCTGAGGTTGAGCCGTGCCCGTTTGCCGGGGATGGCGCGCATCACCTGCAGCAGGGTGGGCTGGCCGTCGGGGGCGGAGGCCATGGCCCGCCGCAGGGTCTGCTCGAGGGTCTCGCCCGAGAGATCGGCAGGTCGCCCCTCCACGGTGCCAAAGGACGACACCAACAGCAGCCCCTGCTCCAGCAACGGCGAGCCCACCGATGTGGTGGCGGCCTTGCTGAACGCCAGCGGTAGGCGATGGTTGAACAACGCCACCAGGGCCTTGCCGACGCGGCCATCGGTGGCCCGATCCAACTCCGCCAACTGGGTGTTGCCCTGGAGCAACGCCTCCGGCGACTGGAGCTCGTTCAGGCGCACCGTCATGGTGGAGTCGATCAGTGGCAGCTCCACCACCACCTCCTCCAGGGCATGGGCTGGCCCCATGGGCAGGGCCAGGGCCAAGGCGGAGGCCAGCAGGCTTCGGCGCAGCACGCGGCGAGGGCGACTCACAACCATGGGCAAGACCGGAAGGGCCGATGGCTCCAGACCCTAAGGGGCTGCTACCGCCAGGCCCGCAGCTGCTCCGCCAAGGCGCTGCTGCGAACGCCATCGCCATGGGCCCGCCGCAGGGCCTTCAGGCCAATGGAGCGTCGATCGGGATGCAGCTGGCGGCTGGGCACCGCCCAAAACAGCCACTGCTCGCGGTTGAGGGGATGACCCTCCTGCGGCGAAGCCCCGTGCGGGGAAGCATCGGCGGCCGGAGCCAGCCAGAGGCCAAACAGCTGCAGGGGGGCGGGCCCGTCCGCCAGATCGAACACCACGGGGCCCGCAGCGGCATCCAGATCGGTGAAGGGGGCCCTGGCCGTGGTCAGCGCGACGCCGGGGGGCAAGGGATGCTGCGTGGGGTCAAGCCCCAGGGCGCTGAGCACAATCCACTGGCCGCAGGCCTGGCGGAGACGTTCATCCAGCAGGTCACGGCAATGCCAGCGCAACAGCTGATCCCATTCCGTCATGGCGCCGCCCCCTCAAACAGCTCGCGCCAGCAACGCTCCTGCTGCGCCGCCTCCGGCGTGCCCTCGGCTGGGAAGGCCGCCAGGAAATCCTTGTCTTCCGTGGGGCGGTAGGGCCCCTGCTTGAGCTCCAACAGCACCGCATCAGGGGTGAGCGCCACAAGCGTGTGGAACTGGTTCTCCCCTAACTCAATGCCCCGCACCGGCCCTTCGGCATCGAGGCGCTGGCTATGGATCACCGTGCCGGCCGCATCGAGCACCAACAGCCCGATGCTGCCCTGCAGCACCACAAAGCACTCAAACCCGGCTCCGGGTTGCTCGCGCCGATGGCGATGGGGGCGCACGTAGGTGCCGGGTTGCAACGCATTCAGGAACCGCTGCACCGGATCCGCGTGCTGGTGCAGGTTGTGGTTGCTGCGGCGCCGGCTGCTGGCCTGGGCCTGGGCGCTCACGGCGGCGAGCAACCGCTGATCGAGGCTCACCAACCGCGGGAACTCCACCCGTGGATGGAGCAAGGCAACCCCGAGTTGGTGCAGCCGGCGGTTGCTCACCCGGCGGTTGGCCCGGGGGGCCGGCTCCGCCAGCTCCGGCTGCCAGCGAACGGGCTCGAGGCCAGTGGCCGCCGCCAAGCGCTCCATCAGCTGGGCCAGGGTGCAGGGCTCGTCATCCACCACATTCACGGTCTGATCCCAGCCGTTGGCCACCGCGGCGGCGATGGCACCAACGGCGTCATCGCGGTGCAGCCAGCTGCAGTGGGCGTGTCCATCGCCGGGACGGGTGGTGCCGGCCAGGGGGCTGAGGCGGGGAATCAACTCGCGGCCAGGCCCGTACAGGGCTCCGAAGCGCAGCACACACACCCGTCGCTGGGGGGCCCGGCAGGCCCCCACCAGGGCCTCGGCCTCCACCAGCACCTCCCCATGGGCATCACGGGGGCTGGGCGGGGTGGTCTCATCCACCCAGCCGCCAGCGGCGTCGCCATAAACCGAGCCACTGCCCGTGTACACGATCTGCCGCAACTGCGGCAGATCGGGCAACAGGGCCGCCAAGGCGATGAAGGGGTCGCAGTAGGTGGCGCGGTACCGGCACGGATCCACCAGACGATCGCCCGTTGGCGCTTGGCAGAACACCGCCACATCGGCCTGCCCCAAGGCCTGCCGCAGCCCCTCGCGATCGCCGGCCTGCACCACCAGCACCCGATCCGCATCCCCCCGAAGACGCTCCACCCGCTCGGCGGTCGTGGTGGTGAGGGTGATCTGGTGCTGGCCCCCACGGCGCCAATGGCGGGCCAGCGCCCGGCCCACAAAACCACTGCCGATGACCGTGATCCGCATCGAGGCGCTCAGAGGCTCTTCAACAGCAGGGAAGCACCCATCAACAAACACAGCACCTCAAAGCAGCGTTTCACCAGGGCACGGCCCTTGACCAGGGCCAGATGGGCCCCGAGATAGCCCCCCACGCTGGAGCCCAGCAACAGCATCGGCAGCCATCGCCAGGCGATCTGGCCGCTCCAGCCGAGGGTGAGGGCACCGGTGCCATTCCAGAACAGGCCCACCAGCACCAGGGTGTGGGCCACCGCCCTGGGGTAATCGAGGCCAAACCAGCGCACCAGCCAGAGGGTCACAAACAGTCCGGTGCCGGAGGTGAGCGAACCATTCAGCATCCCGATCCCCAACAGACCCAGGGCACCGATGGCCAGGGTGCGGGGCGTCAGGGCCCGGGGATGGGCGTCCGCCCCCAGCTGGGGACGGGCCAGGGAATAGCAGCCAAGCCCGATGGTGAGCAACCCCAACAGCAACACCGACAGCCGCTGGGGCAGCAGCAGCACCCAGCGGGCACCGAGCCACACCCCCGGCAGACCACTCAGCAGGATCAAGGCCGACAGGCGTGGCTGCAGGCTCTCGCCCTGCAGGTGGCGCACCGTGGCCCCCACCCCAAGGGCCACGCTCGCCAACTTGTGGGTGGCCAGGGCCAGGGGGAACGGCAACCCCAGCAGGATCAAGGCCGGCAGTTGCACCAACCCGGCTCCGCCACCGGCCAGGGCGGAGAGCAGATTGGCCAGCAGGGAGACGGCAAACAGCCCGAGCTGAAGGGCCAGATCAACGCCGGTCAACGCCGCACCTCCCCAGGGGAGGCCTATTCATAGAGCCAGTCGTAGGCCTCAGGCCCCAGGGGGGCCCCGTCGGCGTCCGCGGGAGACGCCGTGGTCGTTGCGGGCTGCTGGCGATCTTGCGGCAGGGCCCGCAGCGCCGCCATCAGCTCAATCAGCAGGGCGGTGCCCAGCACCAGCACCGCCCCTAGGCCCACCCACAGCTGCGGATGGGCCACCAGCGCAAAGGCGTCGTCCATGGGTCGCACCCTGATTCACCTCCGCTGTAGCCAGGGCTTGGCTTGCGGGCAACGAATCACAACGCCGTCGCAGCCGGCGAGACAGGAGAGATCCAAGTGGCTTAAGATTTGCTCAAGGTTCCGTGCGGTCGATTGAACGACAACCACCCCGTGCTCCAGTCCATGCGGGATGACCTGCAGGAACTGCAGGCGATCTACCGGCACGAACCCTCCGATTTCAACCGGTATCAACTGGTGCGCCAGGAGCAGCGCATTGCCCAGTGGGTGCCCGCCGACCTGATCGGCGCCTGAGGCACCGCATCCCCTTAGGGTTGCCCCTCTGTGTGATCTGTGATGCGAGCGCTGCCGCTGCACCTGGATGCCGGTGCCGACATTCGCCGCGCCCTGGAGCAGCTGGCCCAGGAGCAACAGGCTGAGGGCTTCGTGCTCAGCGTGGTGGGCAACCTGCGCCGCGCCTGTTTCGCCTGCCCCGGGCGCACCGAACCCACGGTGCTGGAGGGGGAACTCGAAATCATCACCCTGCAGGGCACCCTCGGGCCCAAGGGGGTGCACTTGCACCTGAGCTTCTCCGATGCCGACTGCCAGGTGTGGGGCGGCCACCTGGAGCACGGCAGCCAGATTCAGAAGGGCGCCGACCTGCTGGTGGGTTTTCTGGCCCCAGCGCCCAATGGCGCCAGCCCTGCGGCAACCCCTGCCAGCAGCACGCCACGGGTGCAGATCACCGTGGCCGAGGGATGCCCCTGGTCGGCCAGGGCCCTGCGCATGCTGCGCAGCCTGGGCATCGCCCACCACACGGTGGTGTCCAGCGCGGGGCCCGTGCCGCAGATCAGCATCGATGGTCGGGCCATCGGTGGCTATGACGCCCTCGCCGAGTTGCATGGGCGCGGTGAGCTGGAGGCCCTGCGCGGCCATTGAGCCAAGCCCGCACCAACCACTGGCACCTGGAGACCCTCGACGGCTGCGCCCTGGCCATCGGGGGGTACCCGCTGTTTCGCTACGACGCCCGCGGTGGCGGCGCCAGCGGCGCGCAAACCAGCTCACCCTCTGGTGGCGAGATCAGCCTGGTGTTTCCCGTGGAGCAGATCCAGATCCCAGCGCTCACGGGCCGCACCACCCGGGTGCTGGGGATCCCCTTGCCGGCGGGCCTCTCCATCGCCATCGCGCCGCAGCAGTTGGAGGGGCAGCTCAACCCTGAAACGGGGGCGGTGCAGCTGCGTTTCCGAGCCGCCTTCCGGTTTCGGATGCAGCTGGGGGGTTGGTGTCTGCTGGCCCCGCCCCCCCTCAGCATCGACACCATGCTCAGCAGCGGGCCCTGCCAAGGCCGCCGCCATGCCCGCCAAGGGGAACCCCGCAACGCCAGCGGCGACACCACCCTGGTGGGGGTGGCCAGCGTGCCCCCCTGTGGAGCCCCCTGGCTGGATCGCTTCCTGGGCCTGCCCGATGAAGCCCTGGCGGTGCTGCGCTGCCGGCTCACGGCCACCGAGGTGCCATGCGCCTGAGGCCCCGCTGGCCATGGCTGCTCAGCCTGGCCCTGGCGGCACCGCTGCGGGCCCAGCCCTGGGCACCGGGGCAGGAGCCGCCGCCGCCCGCCCCCAAACCCGCCGATCCAGCCCAGGGGCGGGCCCTCGACGCGTTGCGCCACGACAGCCAGGGCTCACCGGCGGAGCAACGCAAGCGCTACCTGCGGGCGGCCCACGAGCTGTTGCAGCGGTATTGGGCCACCCGTGACCAACCCACGCTGCTGTTTGCGGGCGACCGTGCCGAAGGCTGCGGCGTGACCCAGGTGGAGCATCCGATGGCCTTCTACTGCCCCCCCAGCAAACAGATCGCCATGGGCCTCAACCTGCGGCGCAGTGTGAAATCCGCGCGCGGGCTCACCGATGCGGAGCTGCTGCTGCTGGATTTCACCGTGCTGGCCCATGAGTGGGGCCACCACGTGAACCTCGAACAGGGGCGCGGGCCCTACCGCGGCGGATTGGGCATCACCGTGAAACAGGAGGAGCTGGCGGCCGACTGGCGCACCGGCACCGTGCTGGGGTGGTTGATGGCCAACCGGGCCCTGAGCGTGGAGGACTTCACGCGCACGGCCAACCTGATGTTTGAGATGGGGGATTACGAGCTGATCTCCTTCCAGCACCACGGCTACCCCAAGGAGCGCTTTGAAGCCCTCACCCGGGGCCTGGCCAGCCAGCTCACGGTGGGGCAACGGCTCGGTGATTGGACCGTGGACAGCCAGGAAGCCTTCAGCCGCCCCCTGCCGCCGGATCCCCTCGACCAACAACTCGGGCGGCGCCGCTACCAGGTGCAGCGCTTCGAGATCGACCGCAGCCAACAAATCGCCACCAACCTGCTGGGGGGGCTGCTGGGGGCGGCCAGTTGCGTCTGGGGCAACCAGCAGCAGTGCCTCGGCATGGCCATGGAGCAGGGCAAGGGCCGCGCCCAGGGCACCTACACCCGCCGGGAGCTCACCCTGTTCTGCGGCACGGGCAGCTTCGACGTAAGCGACGACGACTTCGGGGTGCAACCCCTACGCCGTGACGGCAAAGGGCAGGCGACAGTGCTGGCGACGCGGGACTGCCCGGCGCCCGAACAGCCGCTCAAACCGCCGGGCTAACCAGGGGCGTGCGGCGCGCCTGCAGCAGCGCCAGCACAAAGCGGCGGCGCTGGAAGCGGGTCCACAGGTCGGCGGCGGCCACGGCCGGCCGCCGTTGGTAGCGCTGCCACCACCGCTGCAGATCCGGGCGCTGGCACAACGGCAGCTCCCCCGCCATGGAGAGGCGGGCCAGCAACACCGCCAGCACCACATCGGCGCTGCTGATGCGCGCACCGAACAGCCACTGGCCCTCAGCCACCGGGGGCAGGCCGTTGAGGTAGGCGCACACCTGGTCGCGCATGGCCGCCAGGGTCTCGCGGGCGGGGGTGGCCGTGAAGGTGTGCAGGCGCTCCCGGTCCTGCTGGGCCTTGGCCCGCAGGGCCTCCGGATCCACAGCGGTGTGGGCGGCCCGTTGGTCGAGCTGCCGGCTCAGGCCGGAGAGCAGCCGTGCCACCAGCGGTTGGAGCAGGGGGCGGCTGGCGAGCACCTTGCTGAAGGTGAGGGTTTCGATCGAGATGGCGTAGTGGCCTTGCACCGCCGAGCGGATCGCCGGCGCCAAGGCGGCATCGGCATCGGCCCAGGCCTCCCCGGCGTGATCCGCCGCGAAGGCCAGGATGTCGGCGCTGTCGGTGAGCAGCAGACCGGGGCCCCGCAGGGTGGGCACGGTCATGTGGGGATTGAGGGCCCGGTAGGCATCGCTGAGCTGCTGCTTGGCCAGATGGATGTCCAGCAGCCGTGAGGTGGTGGCGATGCCGGCCTCCGCCAGGGCCAACCGGGCCACCATCGAGTAGTACGACGGGGCGGCGTGGAACAGCTCAAGCACGG